>JAPYQK010000009.1:0-7922 GCA_029941275.1 Longimicrobiales bacterium
TGCTCATTTCACCCTCCAATCCAGCGGAATCCACAACACGGCCCGGTACAATCAGGTGACGGGGTTGGGGTAATGTGAGGGGCGGGGTCGGGATGGTCAATTATCCGACCAGCGAACCGAACACGATGAGTCCGTGGGGTGGCCGGGCTTCACCCGGAGCACCCCCGCTTAGTGAACGGGATTAGGGCGGGTACCCGCGTCCGGTATTCGACATAGGTATTGCCCAGCATCTCTACTAAATCGCGCTCCTCAATCTGAATCGCTATCACGATATATACCGTCGTCACAGCCGCGAAAAGTAGATGTCCTGTCGTCATTTCGGGCGTTGCCCAGAATGTGATGATGAAGCCCAGCATGATCGGATGACGGACTAGCTTGTAGAACCCTGGGCTCTTGAAGGCGATTCGTTCTGGATCTTCGCCTCGTAAGTTTGTGGTTACCTGTGTCAAGCCGAACAGGTGAAAGTGCCCGATCACGACAGTCGACAAGAGCACGACCACCCAGCCGACAGCGAACACCGCCCAGAGGATCGTGCTCGATGTTGAGCCCGTAACACTCCACACGGTTCCAGTCATTGGACGCCACTGCCAATAGAGCAAGAGCAAGAGCAGGCTAGCGAAGAGGACGTACGTGCTACGTTCGATCGACCCCGGGACGATCTTGGTCCACCAGCGCTTAAAGCCAGGACGAGCCATGACGCTGTGTTAAATCGCGAACAACCCCAACAGAAGCACGTTGATCAAGATGGCCGGACCGACTGACCCGACGGCCCCGTCGTCGATGCCCTTCGGAACAAGCACGTTGCCGGTGAAACCGATGGCATAAAGAAAGGCCAGCAGGAAAGTCAGATACGCCACGACACCATAGAGAAACGCTAGGCCCTTCGTCATTGTGACACTTCTTCCAAGGCGGTTTAGTCGGTATCGCCGCCGGGCTGGAGGGCAGTTCGATACCAGAAAGCCGAAACTATTCTTCCGGTGGGCCAAAGGCATTCGAGAGGGTGGGTGAAACCCTCAGATTGGGGTCACCGGGTAAGAGATCGCGTAACACCCCCAAAAAAAAGATCCCCGAGCCGGAGGCACTCAAGGTGCCGTAAGTCGTTGTCCTATATGTAACGGAGGGGGTGGGATTCGAACCCACGAGTCCTTTCGGACGCCAGTTTTCAAGACTGGTGCATTAAACCACTCTGCCACCCCTCCAGGCCCTGCGTGCACAGCGCACTCAAGGAAACTCGCCCGCGCGGGCCCTCTGTAAAGAGGGGGCCCGACGGGTGGAGGAGAAGCCCTACCGGGTCACAGCGCCGGGCGGGTCACCGTGACGAAGATGTTCTTGTACGTGAACTGAGAGCCGTCGCTCGCAACGCCACGAAGCACGTAGTCTCCTGGCTCTTGAAAGACCGCCTCGGACACCCACCTTCCGTCCTCCGGGGGCTCGGGAATGACGTGCGGAGGCGACCACGGAGAGTTGGCCCACACACGCGAGTCCATCCACGTCTTCATCTGCACCGGAGCGAACGCTACGACCGATGCCGGCCCTCGGTAGACGGACCAGGCGAACCGCAGACCGGGTCCGCTCTGAACGACCGACCCACCTGGGCCTCGGTACAAAGCTTCCAGAGTTCTGGGCGCGCGGCTTCCCACTTCGCGCGGAGCGGGGTAGTTGTCAGGATCACTGGCGATGGCAACCAATCTCACTGGCTCCCCTACCCTGACGCTTCGATGGTCGTCGCCTTCGACCTCGAGTTCGGGAGGCATGTTGGTACGAAGCCGGTCGTCGAGGCTACCGAAGTTGCCTCCCACTTCCGTGGACATCACTTGCGGGTCCATCCGGTAGTCGCTCGAAAGCAATGCGTACGCGCGGTTCGTCTTCCCCTGTGTCCTCAACGTCCAGACCCATTCCTTGTCGCCGAAATCGGCGGGAACGCGAACGGTGAATAGGAACGGGTTTCGCCGTGGGTAGAAGTGTGTCGGCTGCCCCTGATCGGCCACGGCAGCCTCCAGAGCCTCAAGCTCGAGATCGTCGAGCCCGCCGGCCTCGGTGAGCGTGAAGTAGTTGTCGGGACCGACTGGAATTTCGTATTCCTGCTCCCAATTCGAGTTCATGTACCCGAAGAACAACGTGAATGACCCATCGTCGTTCGGCCACCACCCTTCGTAGGCGGGCGACGCGATTTCCCCCCGCAGGGAGGCGAACCTGCCCACGGCGTCCTGGGCAGTCAGGGGCTGGACGACGACAAGGAACGCCAAAGACGCGAGTAGTCCTCTTACGCCTTCGAACCATCGCGACCCACCACGCCTCACGGGGCGCCGCCCTGCGTGGTCGCGTTCTCCTCGATCTGCGGGGCCCAGCACAGCGGACATCCGATGTCGTACTCGTTCTTGTCCTTCATGTTTGCTCTACGCACAGCCATCTCGGCCTGGAACTGTTCCTCGGTGAGTCGGGCCGACTGGCCGAGGTCGATGAACATGCTGGAGACCGAGCGCCGGCCGCCGCCGGCCCAGTTCCTCGTGTCCGCGAGGTTGGGGTTTTCGGGTCGGGTGTCCAAGAAGCCGATGGTGTGCAGAATCGTACCCTTGGGCAGCAGCGGTGCCGCATCGTCCTCGTAGAGATACTGCTTCACCCAGTTGTGATCGTATCCGACACAGTTGAGCATGAAACGATTGATGCCCCAGATGGCTTCCAGGCACATCCGCACACCCGGCGCGTGGAGATGCGGTTCGAAGGCGGTGATCTTGGTGTGTTCGGTCAGCACACGATACGAATGGAATTCCTGAGCGGCTTGGTTCGGCCTCACGTCGATATCGATGCCGTTGCCGCCCGACCCACCCGAGCGCCGGTACTTCGGCTCGTACCCTTCCTGGAAGAACTTGAAGCCGAATTCGAGGTGCGCGGTGGTCTCTCGCCAACCATTCGCGTGAAGGTGGGACGCCCGGAGGGACAAAGCTGAATTTTCCTGCAAGAGCATGCCGACGCCGTCCCCGAAGATATCGGCATTGCGTCCGACCTCGTGGATGGGCCAACCCTGAGTGGTGCCTTGAACCAGCCCTGACCCGTCCTCATTCAAGACGCCGCTCGAGTAAGTCATATGGTGGAAGATGTAACGTCCCCCCACCGTCGTGGCCTCACGATCCGTGGGAATATCGTTCACTTCCCGAACCTCGACGGACTCCACATACCGGTCCCCTGTAAGGCCGGTCGGCACGAAGCCGATGTCCCCCCATCGGTCCGGTCCAACCGCGGGCATCGTCATGTCCACGGAGCGCAAAACCAGATCCGGCTCACCGAGCGTCCACCCCACGTCGTCGGGGAAGTCGAGCGGTGGTGGCATATCGGACGGATCCCCCTCGGGAGCGCCGTTGTCCACCCACGCTTGAATGGTGGCCAGCTCTTGGTCGCTGAGCGGATGGTCGTTCTTGAACCTCTGAATCCCGATGCCCGGCTCGACATAATAAGGCGGCATGGCGCCCATTCGGTCCCTGATGGCCGTGCGATCCCTGATCCGCGTGGCATAGCGCCTCGCATCCTGATACGTGGTGAGTGCCATCGGCGCACCGCCGCCTACGCGGTGGCAGTTCTGACAGCTCCGTTGAAGGATCGGGGCAATGTCCTTCGCGAAAGTGACACCTTCGGCATCGATCCCGAAGTCCGCGGCTGCGAACAGATAGGGCTCGATATTCGTGACACTACCGTCGCGCACTGGGTATTGGGCGGTCAAGGCGGCCGGCATGATCAGCAACGCGAAAATTGCATACGGGAACAGTCGTCTGGCGTTCATCAAGCACTCCCTGCAGAAAGGTCCGAACAACCCAACATGAAGCACAATACGTGCTTGAGTGCCGGCCACAAGGTAAAATCGAGCATTGTCTCATACCGGCAGTGGTCATCGTCAGGGCCAGCCCACCACCTCGCTGAAGTCGGGCTCGTTTGTGGAGTCCTCTACGGCAGCAGGCGTAGGCCCGCCATTTCCTCCAGATACCGAGCAATGGCACCATCGTATTCACTTACGTGGCTGAACACCTTAGCGGCCAACTCCCGTCTCAGCGGACCTTCCGACGACACGTCATCACTGCCCGATGTGATCAACTCCAAGACTCGGCCGTAGTCCGCTGGATCGACGACCACCCATACGTCCGCGTGGCTCTTGGCTGCGGCCCGGATCATCGTCGGCCCGCCGATGTCCACCTGTTCCATCGCCTCATCAACCGGTACGTCACCCCGAGCCACGGTCTCCCTGAACGGATAAAGGTTCACGGCGACAAGATCGATCGGTCCGTACCCGAGTTCCGCCAACTCGGCCATATCGTCGGATCGGGCGCGGCGCGCCAACAGCCCGGCGTGAATCGCGGGATGGAGCGTTTTCACTCGGCCGGCCATCATCTCGGGGTGTCCGGTCACCTCCGAAACGTCGGTAGCGTCCAGGCCCGCCTCACGGATCGTGCGAGCCGTACCCCCGGTCGAAAGGACCTCCCACCCTACGTCTATCAACGATTTCGCAAAATCTGTGATACCGGATTTGTCCGACACGCTGAGCAGCGCACGTGGCTTCATCTTTCGACAATCTCCCCGAAGTTCACGGTCAGTTGCTTGGTGTAATCGAAAATGGTCCCGGCTCTCGACCCTGCGCCAGCGCCTCACAGATGTGATCCGCCACAGCCGGAAACAGGCGGTGCTCGACACTCAGGACCCGGGCGGCCAGAGTCGGAGCATCGTCCTCCGGAAGTACTGGAACGCGCAATTGGCCCACGATGGTCCCCGTGTCGTACTCCTCGTCCGCGTAGTGGACGGTGGCCCCCGATACCTGGACTCCAGACGCGAGCACGGCTTCGTGAACGCGCTGACCGTACATGCCCGTGCCCCCAAAATCGGGGAGCAGCGCGGGATGGATGTTCAGGATACGCCTTGAATAGGCTGACACGACGGCCGAGGGGATGAGTCGCAAGTATCCGGTCAGGAAAATGACCCTCACGCTCAAACTCTCCAACAGTGCGAGCGTCTCCGACCCAACGTCTTCGGATGAACGTCCGCGGACTTCGATAGTGCGGGCGATGCGACCGGCCGCTTCGGCCCGTTCCAAGGCCCCCGCAGCCTCCCGATCCGAGATGACGACGACGACACGGTACGGCCCGTTCTCTATCTCGTTGTCCAGCAGCGCTTGGAGATTCGTTCCACCGCCAGAGGCGAAAACGGCGGCGGCCACGGTGGGAGATTCGGTTGGAGCTGGCTTCACGCCAACTCCCCTCCGTAGTTCGCGATCAGAAAGGGGTTGGTCGTTCGCTCGTGACCCACGGTGGTCGGCGGTCCGTGCCCGGTGAAGAGTCGGGTCTCGTCCGGCATCGTGAGGACGTTTTGCCGGATACTCCGAAAAAGCGCCTGATAGTCACCACCCGGGAGATCGGTACGTCCCACGGAGCCGGCAAAAATCAGATCGCCCACGAGCGCCAAGCCGTGGCTCGGGGCGTGCAAGATCACGTGGCCCACCGAGTGTCCCGGGGTATGGGTCACTTCGAAGACCGAGTCCCCGAAGCGGAATTCCTGGCCATCTTCCAGAATGTGCTCAGGCGGATCCAACTGTGGGCTATCGCCGAGCCCGAGCATGGCGGCCTGTGCGGGAAGATTGTCGAACATCTCACGATCGGCGGGATGCAAGTACGTCGGTGCGTCGGTGTAGTTGCGAATCACACCCAAACCCTCTACATGGTCGAGGTGGGCGTGGGTCAGGAGGATGGCCATGACATCTCCGGCGGCCGCTTTGACCGCCGCCACCATATCAAGCGCCGCCGCCCCGGGGTCGACGACTACACACCGGCCGGTGGCCTCACACCAAACCACGTAGCCGTTTTGCACGAAGGGCCCGCCCACGAAGCATCGTACTTCCATTCCGAACTATTCCAATTGGGTCATAAAAAAAGAAAAGCCCGTGGGCATTTCACCCACGGGCTCTTCGTGTACGGCTACGTTGGGTTCAGGCCGTAAACGAACTGCCGCACCCGCACCCACCCGTCGCATTAGGGTTACTGAACGTAAAACCCGAACCCATCATGCTCGTCACGTAATCGATTTCGACACCTTCCAGGTACTGCACGCTGAACGGATCGACGAAGATGCGCACGCCGGACAACTTGAGGATTTCGTCGTCCGCCTCGGGCTCGTCCTCAATGTTGAGTCCGTACTGAAATCCGGAGCATCCGCCTGGCAGGACGGCAACGCGGATGCCGGCTCCGGTCTTCGCCCCGTGTTCTTCTATGAAACTCTCGACCTTTTCCACCGCATTTGGTGTCAGGGTCAAAATTTCGGTGCTTTCCATGCCATTTATCTCCGTTACGCGGGCTCCGAAAGCCCTTGGAACTCCTCAAAGCTACTCGCGGCAAACGGAGGGGTCAACGCCCCCTCCGGAGCCACCGGGTGCGCTCGGCCGATCCAGGTGGTCAAGATCCGATATGCCGTGAAAGCTGGTCGAAGACCACCGAATCCTGCCACGGCAGCACGGTGCGGAGGTCCACCCAAAAGGACCCATCCTCCACTCTACCCACCAGGGGTACCGCAGCTCCCCGTAGCCGGCTCGCCAACGGGTCCGGGCCGTCCTCCCTGGGCTGCACACGAAGTCCACAACTTTCGAGTTCCACCCCGGGAAACGTACCGCCGCCTACCACCGACGACATCTCCATCGCCTCGCTCGTAATTCCGATGCTCGACAGGTTCGTCACCAGAGTGTCGGCCCGATCCCTCAGGTCCTGAGGACTGGCCGAGAGCATGGCCAGCACCGGGATCTCCCTGAGGGCCGTGCCCGGATCCCGGTACAGTTGAAGCGTCGCTTCCAGTCCAGCGAGGGTGGTCTTGTCCACGCGGATAGCCCGGCACAACGGATTCTTACGCATCTCGGCGATCCACTCTGCTCTGCCGAGGAGAATTCCGGCCTGAGGGCCACCCAGGAGCTTGTCCCCGGAAAACGCCACGATGTCCGCTCCGGCGGCCAGGCTCTCGGTCGGCCGTGGTTCAGCGGGAAGACCCAAGTGCTCCGGATCGACCAGGAGGCCCGAGCCCAGATCGTGAACGACGGGAACCCCCAATTCGGCACCCAAGCCGGCCAACTCCTCTAGAGACGCCTCCTCGGTGAAGCCGGTAATGCGGAAGTTCGAGCGATGTACCTTGAGGAACATCGCCGGGTCACTCGTCCCAGCCGCGACCCTATAGTCTTCCAGCCGCGTCCGGTTGGTGCTTCCCACCTCGATCAGGACCGCACCCGAACTCTCCAGGATTTCCGGGATCCGAAATCCGCCGCCGATCTCGACCAACTCTCCGCGAGACACCAGCACCGTACGTCCGAACGCTATCGTGCGGAGCGCGAGAACAAGCGCAGCGGCACCGTTGTTACTCACGAGCGCCGCGCTGGCCCCCGTCAGCTCCCGAAGGAGAGCCGTGCAGTGGTCGTACCGGGAGCCGCGACTTCCCGAGTCGAGGTCGTACTCGAGGTTGGCATACCCGCGGGCGACACTGGCCATCGCATCCAAGGCCGAGTCTGCGAGAGGGGCACGGCCGAGGTTGGTGTGTAGAATCACGCCCGTTCCGTTGATGACCGCGCGGAGTGACGGTGTGGCGCACACGCGTAGGCTCTCCTCCACGCCGGCGGCGTAGATCCTTGGGTCTTCGACATCCGCCGCGTGGTCATCGACGCTATCGCCGATTTCGCGTCGTATACGGTCCACCTCAGTCCGTAGATGCTCGACCACCAGCCCCCTCGCGTTCGTCTCCAAGATGTCGGCGAAAGCCTCGGATTCGAGTAGCCGCTCGAGGGACGGAATCAGGCGGCGCGCGTCACTCATGGCTGGACGATGGTTGTAGCCCCGGGTTGGGACCAGGGAGACCGCCAGGGTTGGGGGCACCTCCAGCACCGCCCGGCGTGAGGGCACCGGGGGGCCGGGTGG
>JAPYQK010000009.1:8022-28011 GCA_029941275.1 Longimicrobiales bacterium
GGGTTGGGGGCACCTCCAGCACCGCCCGGCGTGAGGGCACCGGGGGGCCGGGTGGGATCGGTCCCAGGAGGCGGGCCATTGGGAGGCGGATCCGCCGATACCTCCTCGCGAAGAACTTCGGCCGTGCCCCCGCCACCGGGCACGTCATTGATGTTAGTCACACCGGAAACCGTCAACTCATACGATCGATCGACGTAGAGCGTGTCGGACAGGAGAAAGAAAAGCACCTGTGTCGGAAGATCACGGGTCTGTGACTCCCTCGGGTCGATCTGGGCCGGAGGCCTTGGACTGGTCAACTGTGATTGGATCTCGGCGGCAGCGGCAGAATCGCCGGCACTCGTGAGTAATTCGATCTGTTGCTGATCCTCCTCGAATTGGATCGAATCGGACACATGAAGCGAATCTTGGATCACATCTTGCCGAGCCCTATAGTCCCGCTCATGCATGATGGCGAGGATCTCGATCGCGGGCAGGGAATCCGGTCCCAAAGACGCTGATACACCCACCAGCTCAGAATCCGGGTCAAGGAAATCGTCGAACCCGACACTCAGCGTAAGTGAGTCCACAGCATCGACGCTTCCCGCCAGCGCAGGAGTAGTGTCGGGAGCCAGAAGCGCAAAATCCAAGAAAATGGTATCGGCGGCGTTCAGTAGTTCTTGCGCGATGCCGACCGGCTCCGAGTCGTTGTGCTCTCGGTTTCGATTCTCGTCCACGAAGGCGGTGAGGTCGTATCGGCCCACCGGGACATACCGAAACGCATAGACACCCTGCGCATCGGTAGTGGCGATGTGGGCCGGGATTACCGTGTCGTCAGCTTCTCCCTCGCCCTCGGGACGTACGGCGCGGGCCATAACCCGAGCACCCGCGATGGGCTGATCGGTGATCCGGTCGACGATAGAACCCGCCAGCACGGTGGGCGACATTTCCGGGCCGGTCGAAAAAATGAACTCGAAGGCACCGACCATAGCGTTCTGGAAAAGGTCCTGTACGGTCGGCTGAATGGTCACGCGGTAGACTTCGTCGGGCCGAAAGCCCCCCTCCATGGTGACTCGCAGGGCACGGCTGGAGTGACGAACGCTGATCTCACCGGACTCCGGTGAAATGACCACCGCATCGTCCAAGGAGCCCTGCCTCCCGCGTTCGCTGATACGTTCGTTGAATTCGACCCGGATTTCGTCATCAAAAGCCGCGACGATCGCAAACGGCTCGGGGAAAGTCCCCACCACTTGAGGACCGGATCTATCCTGGGGTCCTCCGGCCGGCGAGCCCTGATTGGCGCATGCACAGATCGAGAGCAGTCCGATCACCCCTCCAAGGTGCAGGCCGGCCCGAGCGAAACGAGGTCCATTCACCCGGATTCGAGGCTCCGGCTAATCTGAGGCGAGGGATGAGACCTTCCCTCGCAACTTGGTCAACTGTTCCTCGAAGCTGCGCAGCTTCTCACGCTCGCGTTCCACGATGGCGGAAGGTGCGCCCTTCAGGAATCCCTCATTCGACAATTTCGCGCTGGTGCCTACCACTTGGCCGTCCAGCCGATCGATCTCTTCCTGAAGCCGCTGGCGTTCGCGTGCAACGTCGATCACACCTTCCAGTGGAATGAACACCTCGACCCCGTTCCGGAGGACCGCGTGGGCCCCAACAGCGTCGGCGCGGGCTCCATCAGCGCCGGCGCGAGCCCCTACGGCCCTGGCGTCGCCCTCCCCGGCCTCAATCACTTTGCACGTGTCCACCTTCGCCAGTCGCTTGAGCGTGGTCCCCTGCTCTTCGATCACGCTCCTGAAGGGCCCGTCCACGGCACTCAACACCAGCGTGATACCGCTGCCCTCGGGCACGGAGTACTCCTTGCGGAGGCTGCGTACCTGCGCCACGAGCTCCTGGAGCTGGCTCAGACGCAATTCGGCTTCTTCGTCGATCAGGCCAGCATCCGGCTCCGGCCATGCGGCCACCATCAACGCCTCCGCCCGATCCACCCCTACTGGCTGAGGTAGGCGCTCCCACAGTTCGGACGTGACGAAAGGGGTGAGCGGGTGCAACAAGCGGAAGATACCGTCGAGTACCGCCACCAGCGTGGCCCGGGCGGCCTGAAGGCTTTCGTCCCCGGAACCACCCTGCATACGGGGTTTGATCAGTTCCAGATACCAGTCCGCAAAGTCCCCCCACACGAAGTGATAGAGCCGGTCCGAGACTTCGTGAAGGCGAAAACGTTCGAGCCCGTCGCTCACTTTCTCCGTGGTGCGTTGCAAGCGCGACAGAATCCAACGGTCCTCTAGTTCGAGCGATTCCCGAACGTCGGCCACAGTGGGGACCGGATCGTCACCCAACGCCATCAGCGCGAACCGGCCTGCGTTCCAAAGTTTGTTGGCGAAGTTACGCCCCGGTGAGAACGACCCCTCCAAATCGGCGGGGTCGAGCTGGATGTCGGTGCCGACCCCCGCCGCCGAAAGAAGCGTGAATCGCAGCGCATCCGCGCCAACAAGGTCGACGACCTCGAGCGGGTCGATCCCGTTCCCCAGGGACTTCGACATCTTGCGCCCCTGACTGTCGCGAACCGTTCCGTGCAGGTAGACCTGAGTGAAGGGTGCCTCTCCCATGAACTCGTAGCCGGCCATGATCATGCGGGCCACCCAGAAAAAAATGATATCCGGGGCTGTGAACATGTCGTTCGTCGGATAGAAAGCCTTGAGGTCCTCGGACTCTTCGGGCCAACCAAACACGGAGAACGGCCACAGCCACGAAGAAAACCAGGTGTCGAGCACATCCGGATCCTGTTCCAGATCCTCGCTGTTGCACGACGTACACCGGTCGGGGTCCTCCCTTGCGACAATCGTGGCCTCACAGGAGGTGCAATACCACACTGGAATACGATGGCCCCACCAAAGCTGTCGAGAAATACACCAGTCCCGGATGTTCTCCAGCCAGCCCTCGTAGACCTTTTTCCAATGCGGCGGTTGGAACGTGATGGTCCCGTCCTTGGAAGCCTCGAGCGCCGGCTCGGCGAGAGGCGTCATGCGCACGAACCACTGCAGACTCAATCGGGGTTCCACCACGGTGTTGCACCGATAGCAATGGGGTACCGAGTGGCGGTGGACATCGTCCCCACCATACAGACCGAGTGTTTTCAACTCGGACACCACTTTCTTTCGTGCCTCAAAACGATCGAGCCCCCGGAACGCTTCAGGGGCGTTCTCGTTCATGGTGGCCTCGGGCGTCATGACGTCGAGTAACGGAAGGTCACCTCTTTGAGCCACCTCGAAGTCGTTCGGGTCGTGGGCCGGCGTGACCTTCACGATTCCAGTCCCGAATCCGGGATCCACCCATTCATCCGAGATGATCGGGACTAACCGGCCGGTCAGCGGAAGCTCCACATCGCCTCCGATGAGTGCGGCGTACCGTTCGTCCTTGGGACTCACTGCCACAGCCGTGTCTCCGAGCATGGTTTCGGGCCGAGTCGTGGACACAGTCAGATACCAACGCCCATCCTCGAGTTTCCCGATGGCTTCTACACCAGGCTCCTGGTCCGCCGCCCCGTCTGCAGACCGAGCCACCAGCTCCGCTACTCGCGCGGCCGCTTCCTCAGCACCTGAGGCGAGCGGATAACGCAGATGGGAGAGCTTACCGTCTGCTTCTTCCGCCTCGGCCTCTTCGTTGGACAACGCGGTCAAGCAACGGGGGCACCAGTTGATGATGTACTCCCCGCGGTAGATCAAACCCTTTTCGTAGAGCCGTATGAACACTTCCCGAACGGCGCGGCTGAGACCCTCCTCGAGCGTGAAGCGAGTGCGTTCGAAGTCGCAGCTCGACCCGATCACCTTGAGCTGATCCAGGATCTTGCCGCCCTTTTCGTTTACGTGATTCCAGACCCGGTCGACGAACGCCTCCCGGCCAAGGTCCTGCCGGGTGCTCCCCTCTTTCGCCAACACGCGCTCGACGACGTTCTGTGTGGCGATGCCAGCGTGGTCGGTCCCCGGAACCCACAACGAGGCTCGGCCCTGCATGCGCCGCCACCGGATCATCACGTCCTGGATCGTACTGTTGAGTCCGTGACCCATGTGAAGTATGTCGGTCACGTTCGGCGGCGGAATCACGACGACATAAGGGTCCTTGCCGTCTGACGTCACGGATCCAGGATCTGCACGGAAATACCCCTCCTCGCTCCAGGAGCGGTAGAGGGGTGCTTCGATGGTCTTGGGATCCAAACGCGGTGGCAACGCGTCGGCCACAGTCACTCCTGTAATTTCTGGGGAAATTTATCCGCCGGTTCCGGTGCTATCGGCCGATGCGGAGTTTTCGTTTCGGTCACGATCGCGTCGGCGCCGAATGGCTTCGGCGCGGTCCCTCCAACTTTCCCTGATAACCTGCGTGTTCGCGCCGTTGGCAATGTCTTGGTCTTCCCACGCACGACGCGCGGCCCGCTCCCGTTGGAATGAGCTCCCCTGGAAATAGAACGGTAAGGGGAGCGTGAGATCACCCAGGTGCAGTTGCCCCGGTGAAACACCCCACCTCCGCCCCTGGCTGTCCGTGGTGGTCCAATCCGTAAGCGCATACTCCGCGGCTACTGCCGCGGCCACGGAGTCGTTCCACTCTTCGAGTTTTCCGGCTAACTCGAGCTCCATCCTCTGGGTCTGGGTGAGCTCGAAGGCCTCGGGCAAGGCCTGCCTCCAGAGGCGCGAGTCGGAGCTTCGCACCCGGAGAACTTCGGCGGCGCGGAGGCCCGCGACCGGTTCCTCCACCACGATCGATTCCGCGGAGGGGGGGCCTTCCGGGAGAACCGCCTGGATTTCAACAACGGGCTCAGGGATCTCGTCCGGGGGTTCGACGGTCGCTTCGGGGGACTCGATCTCGACCAGTCGGACCACTCGCATCCCTGTCACGGACCGGGTGGGAGTGGCGACGGCCATGACAGTCTCACGCGGACCCCACTGAGTGATCAGGATTGAGTAAAGCAGAACGACGACGGCATGGACGACGGCAGACGCGCCGATCCCGACCGAGAGGGTGCGCCGGTGCGCCTCCTCGCGTGCCCTGGGCGTACTTTGTCCAGGTGAGCCGTCGGATTGCGTCGGTCCTTTCATGCGCCTACTAACCCCCCCTATCTAGGCGGTTCCTCCAGAGAGCCTAAGGGACAGACCTTCCTACTGTACGGCAAGCCTTCCCAACCGGACAGCCGCCTCCCTCATGCGCCCCTCGTCCACAGTGAGAGCGACTCTGAAGAAGCCCTCTCCGCCTGCCCCGAGCGCATCGCCCGGAAGCACCACTACCCCCTCTTCTTCTAGCGCCCGCTCGGCAAAGGCCAGCGAAGATCCACCGCCCGGGACCGGAATCCACAGGTACATCGTAGCTTTCGGCTCCGCGACGGTAAATCCGGCTTGCCGGAGGCTCTCGACCGCCACGTCACGACGAGCCTGAAATCGGGCCACATTACCCGGCACCCAGTGCTCGTACGCCTCGAGCGCAGCGGCTCCGGCGGCCTGGACCGCCTTGAAGACTCCCACGTCCATGAACGTCTTTACTTTCGCAAGGCTCTCGATCAGACCAGCGTTCCCAGCGACCCACCCGAGCCGCCACCCGGTCATATTGTATGTCTTGGAAAAAGAATGAAACTCCAGTGCGTATCCATCGGCCCCGTCGATCTCCAAGATGCTCCGCGGACGGTAGCCGTCGAACGCGATTTCACTGTATGCGTGATCGTAGATCAGGAGCGCGTCGTGCTCCCGACAGAAGCCCACCACACTCTCGAGGTATTCGACCGGAGCAGACGCCGCGGTCGGATTGTTGGGATAGTTGAGGTACATCAGGCGGAGTCGCGAGCGTACGGCTTCCGGGATTTCATCGAGCGGAATGAGATAGTCGTTCTCCTGCCGGAGTGGGACGAAGTGAGGGTCTCCCCCGGCCAGAATCACCCCTCCGTGGTAGGCCTTGTATCCGGGATCTGGGATGACGGCGACATCGCCCGGATCCATAAAAGCGAGGGGTGTCTTGATGATGCCCTCTTTTGAGCCCATCAGCGGTAGGATTTCGGCGTACGGGTCGAGACTCACGCCGAAGCGCCCGCTCATCCACGTGGCAATGGCCTCGCGGAAGTCGGGGAGGCCCGTCTGGAAGGGGTACCGTGACATGCCCTGTTCGGACGCCGCCTCGGCAAGCCGTCGGACGGCTTCGGGAGGTGGGTCCAAGTCGGCGTCACCGGCACCCAGATCGATGACGTCGACGCCTGCTGCCTTCAGGCGCTCTCTGGCTTCCGGGATACCGGCCAGCGGGTAGCCGGGGAGCTCCTTGAACCACTGGCTCCGCTCAGGAGCCAACGTCCCCTTCTCCTTCGACCGGATTCCGAAGGACGTCCAGTCCCTCCAACTCCACCTCCACCTCATCCCCCGGAGACAGCGCACCCACACCCTCAGGCGTCCCTGGCGAAACGATGTCCCCTGGTTCCAGCGTCATGATCCGTGTGATGTAGGAAATCAAGTTCGGTATGGAGAACACCATGTCCGATGCTTTGGCCCGCTGACGCTCGTCACCATTCACACGAGTGACGAGGGTGACATCAGGAAAGTCCTCAGGTGAGACCGTGGACACCGAACCGATCGGGCAAAACGTGTCGAAGCCCTTCGCCCGCGACCACTGGTTGTCCGCCTTTTGAAGATCCCGCGCGGTGACATCGTTCAGGGGGAACACGCCCTCGATCACGCTCCACGCCTCCGCCTCTGAAACGTGCCGGGCCCTCGTTCCGATCCGCACGGCAATCTCTCCCTCGTAGTCGACCCGCCCGACCCCTTGAGGCACCACGATGGGCTCACCCGACGCGATGAGGCTCGACGGGGGCTTGAGAAAGATCAAAGGCTCTGCGGGGACGGAGCTACCGAGTTCGGCTGCGTGTGCATGGAAGTTCTTGCCCACGCACACAATCTTGCTGGGAGGAGGTGTCATCCTAGGCCGTCGACTCCCTCAGTCCTCGACCGGCTGCGTGTGTAGCCACGTGCCGATCAAAGTGCCCACCCCCGCAATCGTGAGAAACGTGGCGATTACAGACCACCAGAAGCCGATATCGGAATTGCCGGCGGACCAACCGGCAGCAGAATCACCCCACGCGAAGCCTGCCAGGATAAGAATCCCGAGGCCCGCGGTCATGCCCAAAGCACGCGTCATACGTCATCCGTCGTGAAGTTGTACAGGACCCGGCAAGACCGGGTGTGCCAAAAATACTCAATACGGGCTGAAACCCAGGCGACTGGCGGAATCTACCCCAATTCCGGCTATTCGCTAGTCGCGCCCTCCACGGCATAGAACTCCCTCAGAAGGGGGACCAGATCGGCCCAGGGTCCCTTCTTCAACGGGGCCGGGGGTAACGACTCCCGGAGGTATGCACCATAGGTCTTGCGAACGATGCGGTCGTCGAGGATCAGGATCGCACCACGGTCCTCCTGGGATCGCACGAGCCGGCCAAACCCCTGTTTGAGCTTCAGCGCCGCGAGTGGAAGCACGAACTCCGCGAAAGAACTCCCGCCCCGACGCTCGATCGCCTCGATCCTCGACGCCGTCACCGGCTCGGTCGGAACCTTGAACGGCAGTCGCTGGATGATGAGCCCCCGCAGGGCCCGCCCCGGCACGTCAACGCCCTCCCAAAACGATGCCGTGCCCAGAAGAATTCCTGAACCGGCCTCGATGAATCGCTCCAACAGGCGGGCTCGTGTGTCCTCACCCTGCACGAAGATCGGCCATGGCCCTGCCGGATCCTCCCGTAGCAACTCCGCCACCCGCCGAAGCGCGCGGTGAGACGTGAAAAGCACGAACGTCCCGCCGCCCGAGATACTGCACATCTCTTCGATCACAGCAGCTGTCGCCTGCTCCAACTCCCCTTGGGGACCGTTCACATCAGGGAGGTCCGTGGGGACAAGTAACATTGTCTGTTCCTCGAACCTGAAGGGAGACTGTATGATAGACTCATTCATATCTAGTTGTACATCAGATTCTGATAGGTCTTCGTCTCTTAGACCGATCCGGCTCTTCAGGAAGCCGAAGGACTCTTTCGTCGCCAAGGTGGCGGAGCAGAGTACGACGCTGTCTGCTCTTTCGAAGAGGTGCTCTCGAAGAAGGGCACCCACCTCTACGGGTGCCGATGCGATCACCAGATTCCTGTTTTTCCCACGCGACTTGCCCCGACACTCCAGCCAACGCACGAAGCGCATTTCCTCCTCGTCTGCATCCAGCACGGTATGCAACGTGTGGGCGGAATCTACTAAGCGGCGCTCGGCACTGCGTAGATCCAGCAGCCGCCCCTCCATCCCGTCCGCCAACGTTTCATGGTACTCCAGGCGCTCCCGCACGTGCCGTATCTCCCTCCCAAGGACTCGAAAAGCCGATGACAGGCCGTCGAGGCGTTCCCGCACTCGGGGGTGAGACGCAGGCTCAGGCATGTCGGCCGTGCCGATTCGCACGGCCCCCATTACCTCCGACGGTAGAAGCGGCTCCAACGCGTCCAGAAACAGCGTGAGTTGTGCCCGGGCGTC
Organism: Longimicrobiales bacterium; assembly: GCA_029941275.1. Lineage (GTDB taxonomy): Bacteria > Gemmatimonadota > Gemmatimonadetes > Longimicrobiales > Gaopeijiaceae > UBA822. The sequence goes on from JAPYQK010000009.1 coordinate 16,527, forward strand.
CGCGAGGGCTGGACGTACACGCTCTTCGATCCGAGACCTCAGCTCGGTAGCAGTGTCACCTTCCGTGGAGCCCGCCAGACCCTCCTGTACCGCTGAAAGAATTCCACGACCGCGACGATCGAGTCTGGACAACATCCGAAACATTCCCCGACGTGTGACCTCGAGACCCAGATGGGACGTCGCCGCGTCCTCGATATTGTGCGCCTCGTCGAGCACGACATGACGATAAGCGGGGAGGACGGCGGAGGCCTTGTAGTTCTGGGTCGCGATTCGGACCGACAAATCAGTGAAGAGAAGGTGGTGGTTCGTGATCAGGAGCTTGGCCGAGGCGGCCCTTCGTCGTGAGCGCTGGTAGAAACAAGCCTGAAAGTGGGGGCAGCGCGCGCGGAGGCAGATATCCGCGTCGCTTTTCACCTCATCCCAAACGTCCTCGCTTGGTACGTAAGTCAGATCCGCGCGGGACCCGTCCTCCGTTTGGCCAATCCAGGCGATGAGTTGATCCAACTCATCTGCCCGGTCGTCCTCAAAGAGAAGAGGTGCAGACTCCACCGCCAACCGGGCTCTCCGAATAGACACGTAGTTTCCCCTGCCCTTCACCAGTTCCCAGTCGACGTCCTCCCCTACCAACCGCCGCACAAGAGGCAGATCCTTGCCGTCCAACTGTTCCTGAAGGTTGATCGTGTTCGTGGAGATCACCGTACGTTCAGTGTTCTGCAGGGCCCACTGCGCGGCCGGAACGAGATAGGCCAACGACTTGCCGGTCCCCGTACCGGCCTCGACGAGCGTCACCCCCCCGTCGTTGTACGCCTCGGCAACTCGACGAAGCATGGCCCGTTGACCCGGACGATCTTCGTATGCGGGATGCTCCCGGGCGAGTGGACCGGAGGGGCCGATCAACGCTTCGACTTCATCGACGTCGAGAGGTACGACCACTCGGGGTTTCGGCGGTTCGACGAGGACGAACAATCGATTAGCGGCATTGTTCGTGATCGCGGTGCCGATGCCTTCTTCATACAACCGGGCCGCCACGCCCAAATCGGCCTCGGAGGGCTCCAACACCCCAGAAGGGTGATTGTGGATCATGACCGACCCCTCCTCCGCGTCCCGGGCGGCGGCCAGCACTGCTTCCTTGTTGCCCCGAGCAACAGCCCTCGGCTCCAACAGCACCCGATCGGGACCGACGCGCGCCAGGAAGCACACCTCCTGGCCCCCCGCCTTTTCCACCTCAACCTGAATCTGTTCGGCGGCATGGGGTGAAAGACGGAGATCGACCGTAGGTGAAGACGGCTCGGAGGGGTCCTGCAGAGCGTTCAAGGAAGGCTCTCTCGACGGCCTGTTCTGAGAAGGCTGTTGAAGTACAGTAGGTCGCTTGCCCTGCGGTTTGCCGAAGGGTACTGGTGCACCGGACCTCAGGTCTTGAGTTGCTGTTTCCTGGCCGCTGGGAAGAGCACGTTGTTCAAGATCAGCCGGTACCCCGGTGAAGCACGGTGTAGATCGAGATCGGTGGGAGGATCTCCGATCTGATGCTCCGGGTCTTCAGGATCATGCCCACCGAAATACGTCCAGGTTCCTTCGCCGAGATTACCGTGCACGTACTTCGCGATGTCGCCGTCCTGGGCAAGCACGGTCGTACCGGGCTTGAGCCGATCCGCCCGAAACGAAGTCGTGAGTCCGTAGAAGTCCGGAATGACCGCGACGTGGTTCTGCGTGAGCATCGTAGGGACAGGATCGAACTTGGCCGAGAAGTCGAAGAGGGTGAAGGCTCCGAGTTCCAAACGCCAAGGGGTGTTGACCTGATGTGCGTCGATGTCGCTGAAGGCGTTTACCGACGCGCCGGTTTGCACCACTCCGTCCCTAAAAGCCATCGCGAGGTCCCATTCCATCTTGTTCGTCGCGTCGGGATCAGGGGGAGAACCATCCGAATACGAGGCGGCGATATCAGTGTGCTCTGCTCCGAGAGCAAGTTCGAGCGTCTCGGTCGCTGAACACATGGCCAACAGAAATCCCCCGTCTTCGACGTATTGGCGAAGTTTCCGGGCGACACCCTTCTTGAGAGCGGGCACGCTGGCAAACCCCAACCGCTCGGCCATCTCTTCGTTTCGGGCCACCTCTTCTTGGAGCCACGGAGATCCGGCGTAGGTGATGAAAAATTTGGAGTACTGCCCAGTGAAATCCTCGTGGTGCAAGTGAAGCCACTCGTAGTCCTCCAGGCCGCCCTGAATGACTTCTTCGTCCCAAATCGTCTCGTACGGAATCTGCGCGTACTCGAGCGCCATCGTGACGGCGTCATCCCACGGCGTACTGTTGGGAGGTGTATAGATAGCGACCTTCGGCGCCTTCTCCAGAACCACCGTCTCCATGTTGGAATCGGCGATCACCGCCCGGATGCCTGCGATGTCGGCGCCGCTCACCGGCTCCACCGTGATGCCTCGAAGGGCAGCCTGACGGCGCAGGCCCTCCAGGTCAGGCAGTAGGAAAGATCCCCCGCGGTAGTTGAGCAGCCACTCTGCCTCTCCGTACTGCTCCAGAGACCAATATGTAAGCCCGTACGCCTTGAGATGGTTCTCTTGGGATCGATCCATGGGCACTAACAAAGACTGAGCGACACCCGGCAACGGCGACGCCAACACGGTCATGACCCAAAGGGCCCAAAACTTCCTCATTACCCCACTCCGCTTTGGATCCGCTGCAACTCGCGGCGGGCCGTCGGTACGATGGCACTGTTGGGTTGGCTCAGAATGAGATTTTCTAGAAGTAGGATCGCCTCGTCCACGCTATCTGGGCTGGACCCCTTGAATCGCGCGAGTTCCAGGGTGGCCTCCGGAATCTCGGAAGAGTACGGATGGTCGTTTACGATTCGCTCCCGAAGCTCGGCGGCCCGGACGGGCAGACGCCCCTCTTCGGCCATACGGGCACCCATCGCCAACAGGGGCGGCCGCTTGTCTCGGGGTATAGATGCAATCGCCACTCCCAACTCGGTGAGCGCTGCTTCCGCGTCGCCCTGGTGGGCGAGGACAGTGCTCCTAGCGAAAGCATTGAGCGGGTCTCCTTCCAACCCTGCGAGGATATCCAAGAGCGTGATCACTTCCGTTGCGACGCCCGCGGAAACACCGGAGAGGGCACCCTGGAAGGCCTCTTGTGCCGCTACCACCTCTCCGGCAGCCAAGTAGAGGTATGCGCGCTCAAGGGCGCTTCTCGGGCCGGCCACCCCCGCCAAAAGTGATCGGGCTCCCTCGTGGTCGCCGGCGGCATCGAGTTGGACCGCCAACGTGACCGTTAACTGGTCCAGCTGAGGTGCATCGGGGAATTCATTCGCAAAGGCATCGAGTGATGCCCTGACCTCCGGGTCGTCTACTTGGACCCGGAGCCGAATGCTCTCCGCCAATGCCCTCTGCCGGTCCACGTCGCCCTCGGGAAGATCGTCTGCAAGCGATTGCAGAGCGCCGAGGGCCCGTACCGTATCTCCCGCCGTGAGCGCGGCGACCGTGATGCGCTGATCCAAGGCACGGGCTTCCGCCTCGTCGGTCGCGCCCCCCAGGAGCGCTTCGTAGGCCCAAAGCTCCACCCCCGGTGCGGACACGTCCTGAGCTTGTCGAGCGAGCGCGGTCAAGAACCCCCTACGCGGTCGATCATCCAAATCCTCGACGGCGATCTCAGCCATTATTTCCGCCTCCGCGAAGGCACCAGCTTCGAGGGCAATCCTTGCTCCAGCACGGAGCCGAGCCGGTGTTCTGGGTGGAGTCCTCAACTGCTCGAGAAGGGGCAGTACGAGCGTTGCACGGTCCCCCTCGATCTCCCCCATTCTTCTCATCACCCCGGATACTTGGGTGGCGTCGTTTCCCAGGACGGCGCCCCACTCCAGGATCGCCTCCTCCAAGCGACCATCCGCTCTCAACAGATCGCCCACTTGCATCGCGAAAAGTACTGGATCCTCGAGAGCGACTCGCCCTTGCTCGAGAACTGTAAGCCCACGCTTGGGTCCGAAGACCCGTGCAAACAATGTCCCCACCTCCCGATACGGCTCGGGGGAAGACCCGGCTATGCTCACCCAACTGTCGCCTGCATCCTCTAAGGCATCGTCATCGTCCAGTACCGCATAGACTCGCAACTGGACGAGTCTCGGACTCGATGCAGAAGGTTCGAGATCCACGAAACGCTCGGCGAAAGGCAGAATTTCACGGACGCGCCCCTGACTGCGAAGAACCCGCTCCAACGTCAAAATGCCGCCGGGGGACGTGGGCCGCATTTCCAGGAGTTCCAGCAGGGTTGCCTCGGCTTCCGAGAGGTTGCCCAGCGCTTCCTGACCCGCAGCCGCCCGTAATAATCGGACCTCCAAACGCGGATCATTTTCCTGAGCATGGATCGACACGGGCCCAAGAAGGACCACGCACATGAGAAGCCGCCTCCATTTCCGCTCGGCGGTCCTCACGGCGTCGGGCCTCGCGGTCCGGCGTTACGTTCGGCCCGATTGAGCCGTTCGAAGTACTGCAGGACCATCTGCCGTTGAGCCGGCGAGAGGCGCTGCAGTTCCTCCGCCGGGGGCGGCTGGAAACGCAAGGAGCCGGTGTTCTCCGCAGAGAGCACGTCGACTTCACCCCGCTCGAAATCGCCAGGGCTCGATGACTCGCGCTCATCCGAAAATTCGTCCTTCTCCAAACTCCGTCCGGCATCCAGAAGACGTTGGAAGAGTCGTTCCTGTCGCCGAAGCGTCTCCATGTCCAAGCGCTCCTGTGCGAGCATCTGCGCCAGCACTTCCGCCTCCTCCGCCATGGCCTGGAGGTCGCCCAGGGGTTTGTCCGCGTCCGCCGGCCGGTCCGCTAAGTCACTGAGTTGCTGCGCGATTCTTTCCTGGCCGAGAGCCGCTTCCTGAAGCTGGTTGGACTGCGCTTGCTGCCCCAGGTTCATCGGAGTGATTTGGCCGGTTCGTTGATTGACCGAACCCTGCTGCTGAGCGATCTGCTGCATCTGTTCGGTGATCTCTTCTCCGGACTGCCCCTGTGGTCCTCGCCCCGGGACTTTTTGAGCGGCCCCTCTCGCCATTACAGCCGCTTGGTTGAGGGCCGCGACCGCCTGCTCCGCGGCACTCGTCGGCGAGGGCGTGTTTCCCCGCTGGTTCTCCAGGGCATCGAGTGTCTGCTGGATGGCTTCCATCGCCTGGCCCATTTGGGCGGAGACCTCGTTGCCGTCCGGGCTCTGAGACATCTGGCCGGAGAGCCGGTCCGCCATGTTTCGAACCCCCTGGAGGAGCGCCGCCTCGTCGCTACGCATGTTCGCCAGGTCCTCAGGCCTCGCACCCCGCATGCGGTCCTGAAGGGCCGCCTGCTCACGAGCGAGGGACAACGCATCCGTGGCCGTCTGCTCCAACGCTTGTTGAGAAGCTTCAGCATTCTGATCGGCCATCTGCTGTTGTCCCTGCTGAAGTTGCTGGGACATCTGGCTCATCGCATCTGCAGCCTGTTGGGCATTCTCGGAGGCCGACTCCGTTTCACCATCCCTCGCCTGCTGAGCGGCCTCGGACATCGACTGTTGGGCTTGTTGGCCCTGCTCCCGAGCTTGCTCCACCGCTGCTTGCGCCTGTTCTTCACCGGCCTCGGCCAACCTCTCCTGCAACTTGTCGAGGGACTCGTCCAAATCCTGCGCGCGCGCCTCCAAAGCTTCCTGCTGCTCGGCTCTCAACTCGGGGGAGTCCCCTTCTTTCATAGCGTCAGCTAGTGCCTGCTCCTGCTGGGCGAGTTCTTGCGCCTCTTCGGCCGTCGCACGGAAGTCCTGTTCCATTGCCGCCCGCTCGAACTGCTCGATCGCATCTTCCAATCGATCTCGAAGAGCTTCCTGGTCGCCCGCCAACTCTTCGAGCGCCCGGTCGGCATCATCCGCATTCATCTCTTCGATCTGCTCGGTCAGCTCTGCCAAACGTTCTTCCAGACTCTCTGGCGCCAGCTCGTCAAGGAGTCTCTGAAGCTCTCTGATTTCCTCCTGGAGTTCAGGATCCGCTAGACCCGTCGTCTCCAAATCCCGATTCAGCTCGGCCATTTCCATCTCGAGGGAGTCCAACGCGCCCAGAAGCTCTTGCTGGGCCTCGAGAGCTTCGCGCATCTCCTCTTGTTGGTCGAAGTCCAGACGCTCCTCGTCTTCATTCCTGGAGTTCTGGTTCTGCGAGTCACGCTGACTCGAGAGTTGTCGCTCGAGTTCCTGCGTCTCCGCAGCACGCTGTTCGGCCTGACTCGCTAGCTGCTCCACATTGCGCGCGGCCTCGTCCAGCCGCTCCTGCGCTTCACGCCTCAGATCAGCGGCGGTGGGCGGTCTCAGCACGTATTCCCGGGACTCACCGACGTTGGGGATGGGCGCGTTGTCCACCGCCCTCGCGAAGTAGCGGATCGTATCGCCCGGCAACAACTCCCAGTTCGTGAGGTCGATCACGGGGCGAAGGAGGGCTCCGCGAGTGCCACCCACCGTCAGGGGCTGCTCGACCGGGGCCAGCCGGTCGCCGAACGCGGTCACCCGATAAACGACCAGATCCAGGCGATCCAGGCCGTAGTCGTCCGCAGCTTCGAGCACGAGGGGCTGTCTCAGGGAGACCGGCAACAGCGTATCCTGCCCCGGAAGCAGTACCGATATTTCCGGAGCCAAATCGGGTACGATCGTGAGTCCTAACGGGGGGGGGAGTATCTCTGCGGGCTCACCATCGACGTCAGTGAACCGCCATTCGTACGTGCCGCTCACGCGTGGCGCCCACCGACCCTCGAACAAGCGGCCGTCCACTGAAAGTTCTGCTCGAGCCTCCGGCGGCGTTGCAACGTCGGTCCCAGGCGTAGCCGTGGCGCCCGAAGGTGATTGCGTTCCCGGTGTACCCGCCGCCCCCGTCGAAGCGGCAGCATTGGTTTGAGCCGCGACACGCTCCAAGCTGGCGGATGATAGTGGGCGGCTGGCTTGGCCCTCGAAGGAGAATACGCTCCCCACCGGGACTTCGAGTGGCGGTACGACTCCTCCGTACTCCTCGGGGGACCGACCCGTATGCGCCGGAAAGGAGATCTGCACGACCATGTCATTCACGAGGAGTGGATCCACCGGCTGCAGTTCAAAGCGGGGAGACATCGCTCCGTCCGGTGCCCTGACCCAGTAGTCCGTCCTCGCAGTGACGTTCCGGAGCACGAACGACCCTCGGTCTCCGTCTAACTCGATCAACTCATCGAGTTCAACGTCCCCGGCCGCCTGCCAATGAACGGTCACGGTAGCCCGGCCCGGGGCGGAGACCTCCATTGACACATCGGATCCCCTCGGGACTTCGACCGTTCCCGGCGTCACCACGAGGGCTGGCAGAGTCGGTCCCGCCAACAATTCGAATGGACTCGCCAAGCCGGCTAGCACCATCAAGGACCTACCCGGAGCCACAACCGTGAAGACGAGGGTCATGGGCATCAACACGATGAGACCCAGAACACCACGCCGAATCCACCGCCCCACTTCGTGCGTCATCCGCCCTGCAAGTTTCCGATGTTCACCACGCAGTTGCCCAACAGCATCCTGCGCGGCTCGGTCGGCAAGCTCTGATGACACACCCGCTGGAAGTGTTCTGGCCAACTCCAGAGATCCCCTCAGGACACCCGGGGCGATTCCCACCTCATCCTCGATGCTATGCGCAACGTTGGGTTCTTGGAGCCACGACTCCGACAGCCTCCGGTGTACGAACCAGGCGACCACGCACATTCCCACAATCCCGACATCGATGAGCAGTGGAACGGGTGATCCTTGTCGCCAACCCTCCGGAGCTACGACCAACCAAGCCAGTGCCAACGCACCGGCGAATGCTGCCACAAGCCACAAGCCCAGTGCTAGCCGAGCCCTCCCGAGCAGGTGAGTCCTGACCCCTTCGACGATCCGAACGATGCTGGCTGGCGCCGGGCTCACGGGACCATTTGGCTGAGGACGTAGAGATAAAGATTCACGCCCATTCGGAGCGCCGCTTCACGGACTTCCGGCGGATCGTCGTGAACATCGGGATCTTCCCAGCCATCGCCGAGGTCCGACTCGTAGGTATAGAAAACGACCAATCGACCGCCGTGGAAGACCCCGAAGGCCCGCGGCGCCTCACCGTCGTGCTCGTGAATCTTGGGCAATCCTTCCGGGAAGTCGTACATCATTCGGAAAACTGCCTGGTCCGGCGGAATTTCCGCGAGTTCGTACTCGGGGAAGATTTCCTCCATCTCTTCGCGGAACGACTCGTCCATCCCGTAGTTGTCGTCCGCGTGGAGAAAACCACCCGCCAGCAGATACTCCCTGAGAGCCGCCCGTTCTTCCGTGGAGAAGCGCACGTTCCCGTGGCCGGTCATGTATAGGTAAGGGTGGTCCTTGAGAGTGGGATCCAGGGGACGCACGGTCTGCGGCCGGGACGACACCGGCAGCCCGGTACGCTCCCGAATGGCCGTGAGTAGATTCGGAAGGGACGACGGGTTCGCGTACCAATCCCCACCACCCTCGTACTGCAGACGAGTGATCGTCAGGACCGAGTCAACCTGCGCACCAAGGCTGACAACGGGCTGAACATCCGGGTAGGCGTTGGGCGCCACACTCGCGACGGCGAGCGGCGGTACTCCCACCATGGACGACGTGAGAATAGCCAGAAGAAGAGTGAGCACTACGACGGCATCCCCCGTACTTCCTGCACTCCGTTGGCGATGGCTCGCTTCAACCCTACTCCTCTGAAATGTCCTCGAGTAACAGGACGATATCGTACGCAAGGTTCTTTGCTATACCGAGGCGGGACGACACTTCTCGCGCAGCCCGGCTCGGGGTGACACCCTCGGAAAGGAGCGCTCGCGCCAAAGCCTGCGCGGCAGCTTGGTCCACCTTTGCACGTCCCTCGACCGGGGCGCGCGGAGAAACGACCACAGTCACCTCTCCCCGCGCTTTGTTCTCCGCATAGTAGCGCGCAGCTTCCGCCGTTGTTCCCCTGAAAAACTCCTCATGAATCTTGGTCATTTCTCTGGCTACGACAACCTGGCGATCGGCGCCTCCGAGCGCCATGAAGTCCTCTAAAAGATCGGCCAGCCGTTCCGGAGACTCAAACACGACGGAGGTGTGATCAGCCGACAACAATTCGTCCAGTAGAACGGTACGATCCTTGACCTTCCGGGGCACGAATCCGTAAAACGAGAAGGGTACCGTGGGAAACCCTGCGCCCATGAGGGCCGTTACGATCGCCGACGGGCCAGGTACCGGAACCACCGCGTGCCCGGAGTCCAGGACCGCCCGCACCAGCCGCTCTCCCGGATCTGAGACCAGCGGCGTACCGGCATCTGAGACCAGAGCGAGGTCCTCGCCGGCATCCAACCGCGCCACGACTCGTGGGATTCGGGAAGCTTCGTTGTGCGCATGAAGGGAGGTCAGGGACGTGCGAAGTTCAAAACGACCGAGGAGTTTTCGGGTTCGACGTGTGTCTTCCGCCAGGATGCCGTCAACCGATCCGAGAACTTCGATCGACCGGGCGGAGGCGTCGAAAAGGTTACCGATGGGCGTGGCCACAACGTAGAGGGTGCTCATGCGGGCATTATAGCACCTGGCACCCTCACATATCACCGCCTACGTTGAGCTTCGCATTTGCTGGCCCTTCCGGGATCACCCATCCCTTCCGTCGCAGGAGGAACGAAGATCACTCGAGCGACACGTTGGGGAGTCACACTCTGTCTCTCCTTCGCATCCACGGGGTTCATCTCCGCCGCACCGCTCCAGCTTCAAGCCCAAACTCGAGCCCAGACCGCGGACACCGGCCAACGAGGGGATCTCGACTGGCAGCACCCCACGACCGAGTGGGGCCATCCAGACATCCAGGGCAATTGGAGCAATGCGACGCTTACGCTGTTCGAGCGTCGGCCGGGGGTGGGTCCGGTCTACACACAAGCGGAGGTCGACCAACTCGAGGGTCGAGAGAGGTCCACTGTCTTGGCGGGGTCCGACGCGAGCGACCCAGAGCGGGCGCCACCGCCGATTACGGGGGCGATCGGGCGAAGCTACAACCAGATCTACTATGATCGGGGCGAGCAGGTGGCTCGGGTGAATGGAGAACCTCGAACCTCACTGATCACCTTTCCGGCCGACGGTCGTGTTCCCGAGCTTACCCCCGAAGGTGCCAGCCGAAAGCGGGAGTATCACACGTTCCGTGCCCAATTCCGCGAGTTCGACCATCCCGAACTCCGGCCGCTCGCGGAGCGCTGCATCGTCTTCTACGGGTCGAGTTCGGCCAGCGTGATGGGACCGCCGATGACCCCCACGCGCGGGTACAACAACAACTTCACGATCGTGCAGAACGCCGACCACGTGTTGATCCTATCAGAAATGGTCCACGACGTCCGGATCATCCGACTGGGGGAACCGAACCGACTGCCCCCAACAGGTGCGGCCCTGGTTCGGCGACTCGTGGGGTCACTGGGAGGGCAACACACTCGTCGTCGAAACGACGAACATCCATCCCAGCCACGGCATCCGCGAGCAAACAGACAAGATCGTACACTCCGAAGAGGTGAGGGCCATCGAGCGCTTTACCCGGACCGATGAAGAAAACATCCTCTACGAGTTCGAGATCCACGATCCGGGGACCTACACCGAAGTGTGGGGCGGACAAGTCCCTTGGAGGAAGTACGACGAGCTGATCTACGGGTACTCCTGTCACGAGGGCAACTACGCGCTCGCGAACGTGTTGAGCGGTGCTCGTTATCAGGAAAGGATGGAGGCCCAGGGATCGAGGTAGGCGCGCGGCACGTTGCTGAACAGAGCAGGGTCCGAGGGCTCACGCCTCCGGACCCTGCTCTCGGTCACCTGACTGCGCCGGTCACACAAGACATGGGACCGGGTAATCCCGTTTGAGCTTCGCCTACAGATGCTCCTTGATCTTCGCCTCGAGCGTGGGGCGCGGCACTGCCCCAACCACCGTGTCCACGTGCTCGCCATCCTTGAAGAACAGCACACTTGGAATCGAGCGGACGGCAAATCGCACCGTCACGTCTGGGTTCTGGTCGACGTCCAGTTTTCCGACCGTCACACCACTCTCAGCATATTCGTCCGCCAAGGCCTCGACGATAGGCGCCACCACACGGCAGGGCCCGCACCACTCGGCCCAGAAGTCGATCATCGTGAGGCCGGTAGCTCCTTCAATAGTCTCCGCAAAATTCTGATCCGTGATTTCCACAATATTCCCGTTCACACTCATCGATCGATCTCCTTGTACCTTCCACGGGCCGGACCTACGATCTGGTCCAACTCTGTAAATTCCGACTCCACAAACGTCTTACGAACCTCTACTTACCAACGCTTCTTACAAATGTTCTACGGTACTGCCCTATGAACGGTCTTCCGCTCGACCACGTCGGCGTCGCTGTGCCCTCCATCCAAGAGTCCGCGGCGATCTTCGAACCCGTCACGGGGGCCACTTGTTCCCACATCGAAGAACTGCCAGAGCAGGATGTCAACGTTGCCTTCGTCGGATCCGTTGAAC
>JAPYQK010000010.1 GCA_029941275.1 Longimicrobiales bacterium
TGTTCCCCGTTCGATCGCAAGAGCGACGGCCTGGTGGTCGGCGAGGGAGCCGGTATACTCGTCCTGAAGCGCCTGTCGGACGCCAGGGAGCACGGCGACCGGATCCGTGCGGTCATTCGCTCTGTCGGGCTGTCCAACGACGTCGAGGGCAGCCTTCTCGCTCCCAGCCGCGAGGGCCAGCTTCGTGCGATGCACGGAGCCTACCGGGCCGCGGGTTGGTCGCCGACCCAGGTGGATCTTGTCGAATGCCACGCGACCGGCACACCGGTTGGGGACTCCGTCGAGTTCGCCAGCCTCAAAGCGCTTTGGACGGAGGAGAAGTACGAACCCGGCCAAAGTGTAATCGGGTCCGCCAAATCGAACACCGGCCATCTGCTCACGGGGGCCGGGGCTGTCGGTCTCCTCAAGACGGTGCTCGCGATGGAGAATCGGGTCCTCCCGCCCACGGCCAACTTCGAAGAGCCCGGGGCAAAGATCGACCTAGGGGGAAGTCCCTTCCGAGTACTCGCTGGAGCCGAACCATGGGAGTCGCCTTCTGACCACCCGCGTCGGGCAGCGGTCAGCGGCTTCGGCTTCGGTGGGACCAACGCTCACGTCCTTCTCGAGGAGCCCACTGAGCCAACAAGGGGACGGTCGGCAGTCAGCGTCCTGGAGCCACTCCAGGCGTACTCCCGCAAGACCGACACGCCGAACACCAAGACAAACTCGCTCGACCCAGTGGCGCCGGAGGGTGCCACCGTGGCGATCGTCGGGATGGGAGCTCGTGTCGGTCCGTGGAAGAACCTCGCGGAAGTCGCTGACCGGCTGTTAGGCCGCGGGGAAGATCACCGCCCTCGCCCCAAGGAGAATCACTGGGGTCTTCCGGATTCGCCCCTCGGTTGGTTCATCGAAGAACTCGAGATTCCAATCGGCCGCTTCAAGATCCCACCACGGGAGGTCGAAGAGGCCCTGCCACAGCAGATGCTCATGCTGCAGGTTGCGCAGCAAGCGATCGCGGCGGCGGACCTCAGCGACGTCGATCGCCTTCGGACCGGCGTCTTCGTCGGGGTCGAGCTCGATCTCAATACGACGAACTACCACCTCCGGTGGGCCCTGCGCTCTCGGGCGGCCGCTTGGGCGGAACGCCTCGGGCGCCGAGCAGCTGGCGAAGAGTTCAACCAGTGGGTAGACGCGCTCTGCGATTCGCTCACGCCTTCGCTCAACGCCAACCGTACGATCGGTGGACTGGGCTCCATCGCGGCAAGTCGCATTGCAAGGGAGTTCGGACTGGGCGGGCCGAGCTACGTGATCTCGAGCGAAGAGACTTCAGGTGTCTCCGCACTTCAAGCTGCCTCTCGCGCACTGCTTCAGGGACGAATCGATTGTGCCGTGGTCGGAGCGGTCGACCTCGCCGGGGACGTACGGTCCCTCATCTCCCTCGAAAGCACCGGTGGATTCGGCTATCGAGACCATGCGCCGTCGCGGGAGACTCCGATCGTGCCGAGCGACGGCGCCGTCGCGTTCGTGTTGAAACGCACGGGGGACGTCGAGCGAGACGGCGGGCAGATGTACGCGGTCGTGCGATCGATCGGGACCGCAGGCGGCGAGTCCTATCCGGCCCGTTCCGATTCTATGAACGCAGGCGCTTCCAATACCAATTCGTCCTTTGGGGAAGCGATCCGGAGAAGTTGTGTAGAGGCTGGCCTCGAACCGGAGGACGTTCCTTATGCAGCGGTACAGGGGGGCGGAAGCCCCCTAGAAGACAGAGCGGAGAGGTCCGCAATTTCGGGGGCATTCGGACGCGACGCTGTGCTTGGCGGCACGAAGGACCGGATCGGGAACACCGGAGCTGCAGCCGGCCTCTTGTCGGTCCTTGGAGCGACCCTGGCCCTGCACGAGCACGTCTTGCCTCTGGGGACGGGAGCCCGGGCACAGGCGGCACCCTGGGTCCGTGATCGTATCGAGGGGCCACGCCGGATCGGCATCAGCACGGTCTCGCGCGGTGGTTCGTTCTCCCACGTCATTCTGGAGGAGTACGAAGCTAAACCAGCGGCCACGTCGCCTTCGGCCGAGGCCGGGGCGCAGGGCAGACCTTCCCCGAGTGACGGTCTCTCTCTGGGTGAAGGGCTCTTCGTTGTCGAAGGGGCCCAGAATGAGGATCTTGTGCAGGGCCTGCGAGAACTCATCGAGTCCGCGAACGGGGAGCGTCCGCCGAACGCGCGGCCCGAGGCTGCCGGTGGGATCCACGATCTCGCTGAAGAGTGGTGGAAATCCCACCCCGGCCAACCCGAAGCTCCACTCGGCATCGCACTGATCGCCCGGAACACCGACGAACTGAGCGATCTGGCTCAGTCCGCGGCGGACCAACTCGAGCGGGGGAATGACCCCTCAGACCAGAGCGCTGGCCGGATATTTTTCTCGCAGGACCCGCTCGGACCGAAGGGCGGATTGGCCTTTATCTACCCCGGTTCAGGTAGCCAATATCCCGGCATGGGGCGCGAACTCTGCCTCCAGTGGCCAGAGATTCTGCGCGCTCAAGATCGTGGAAATGAAAGTCTGAGCTCCCAACTGAGGGCGGCAGAAATCTGGAGGTCCGAGAGCAAAATCTGGGACGCCAGGACGGTCATCCTCTCTCAGGTGGCGCTCGGGACGGTCACCACGGATCTGATGGCTGGCTTCGGTGTCTGCCCCGACGTGGTCGTGGGGTATTCTCTAGGCGAAACAGCCGGCCTGTTCTCCGTGGGTGCCTGGCACGAGCGTGACGAGATGCTCCGGCGCGTGACGGACAGCGAATTGTTCGTGAGTGATTTGACCGGCCGCTGTAACGCCGCAAGGAAGGTCTGGGGAGTCTCGGCGGATGCAGAAGTGGATTGGGCCGTGGGGGTGGTGGAAACACCCGCCGAGCGAGTACGCGAGGTCCTGACTGAGATCGACCGGGCGTACCTGCTCATCGTCAACACTCCAGACGAATGTGTGATCGGCGGACAAGGATCGGCGGTCCAAGAAGCTGTCGAGAAGCTCGGATGTCCCTTCCACCCGCTGGAGGGGGTCACCACGGTACACTGTGAGGTCGCCGAAGCCGTGGGGCAGGAGTACCGCGATCTCCATGTGCTGGACACTCGCCCCCCCGAGGGGATGCGGTTCTACAGTGGAGCGTGGGGTGAGGCCTACGACGTCGATCAGGATCGGGCGGCAGACTCCCTCCTTGCCCAAGCGATCCATGGCGTCGACTTCCCAAAGACGGTCCAGCAAGCCCACGACGACGGCGTACGAATTTTCTTGGAGATGGGTCCAGGGGGATCTTGCTCCCGAATGATCCACAAGATTCTGGACGGCCGCTCGTTCCGAGCTCGTTCCATCTCCTCCGCCACCCAGGACGAGCCCTCGACGGTCCTCCGGGTACTCGGCATGCTCATTTCAGAGCGAGTGCCGGTAGATCTGGGGCAACTCTTTCCGGAGCGCCGTCGCATCGTAGAGGAAGAAGGCCCCGTCACTCGCATTCCGATCGGGCAAGCGAGCTTCGGGCCGCTACCGCTCTCGTCGAAGGGGGCGGGCGAGACCACGAACGCCGGGGACAGTCCCGCCCCAGACACCCCGCCGTCACCCTACCAGGACCAGCCGCTGGTCCCCTACGGAAAGCCGCCCGACTATGAACACGGGCCGGCGAACCACGAACTCGCTTCGTCAGACTACGAAGTCGGATCGCCCGGTTCTGCTACCCTGCCACTAGAGTTGAACGAAGCTGTTCGAGCCGCAGAGAACACGACCCACGCCCACGAGGCGTTCCTGCGAGCCGCCCAGCGGACGCAGGAACTCGCCGAGGGTGAGTACGCCCGTCAGCAAGAGCTGGTCCGAACCCTCGTTGCGGACGGCGCCGACGTTGCCGCGGGCACTGCCCTCGTTGATAGTGCTGCCCCCGCCGATAGCACCACGCTGGCCGGCGGGACACCAGGGACGCCCGTCACACAGGTCCCGTCCCGGCCGCTCGCAATGGATCGGGACCAGCTCATGGAGTTCGCGATCGGATCGATCGGCCGGGCTCTCGGCGAACGGTTTGCTCATGTGGACGGACACCCGACCCGGGTACGCCTGCCGGACGAACCGCTCATGCTCGTCGACCGGGTCACCAGCATCGAGGCGGAGCCCCAATCGATGACGTCGGGGCGCATCGTCACCGAACATGACGTTCTCCATGATGGTTGGTATCTCGACGGTGGGCGACTCCCAACCTGCGTCGCTGTGGAGGCGGGCCAAGCGGATCTCATGCTGTCCGGTTACCTGGGGATCGACTCGCTGACTCAAGGCCTGGCCGTCTATCGGCTGCTCGACGCGGTGGTCACTTTCCAATCCGAGCTGCCGCGCCCGGGGCAAGTCGTCCAGTACGACATCCGCATTCTTGAGTTCTTTCGGCAGGGTGACACCTGGCTCTTCCGCTTCCAGTTCGACTCGACGGTAGACGGCCGACCGCTCCTGACAATGCGTGAAGGCGTGGCCGGCTTCTTCACCCAGACTGAACTCGATGCCGGTAAGGGGATCGTCCAGAGCACCATCGAAGCACGCCAGCGGGCTGGGAGCCGCCCCGCCGACTGGACGGACTTGGTACCGATGGGAGAGGTGAGGGTCGGAGGGGCGACAGCGGGTGAGGCGACGACGGGTGAGGACGTCTTCGACGAAAACAAACTGGCGGCTCTCCGAGCCGGGGACCTGGTCGGCGCTTTCGGAGACGACTTCTCGGGCCTGCCCGTCACACGGCCACTCACGATCCCCGGAGACCGTATGCGGCTGGTCCACCGCGTCACGGAACTCGATCCCGAGGGAGGAAGGTACGGGACCGGGCTCATCGTGGCGGAAGCTGATATCCGTCCGGACGACTGGTTCCTGACCTGTCACTTCTCCGATGACCAGGTGATGCCCGGCACCCTGATGTACGAGTGCTGCCTGCACACACTCCGAGTCTTCCTCCTGCGCATGGGCTGGGTCGCAGAAACAGACGACGCAACGTGGCAGCCCGTCGTGGACGTAAGAAGCCGCCTCCGGTGTCGCGGGCAGGTGCTCGCATCCACGAAGATGGTCACTTACGAGATCCATCTGCGCGAACTGGGTTATCAGCCGGAACCCTACGCCATCGCCGATGCGCTCATGTACGCGGACGGCAAGCCGGTCGTCGAGATTCGGGACATGTCGGTGCGGCTCACCGGAACGGACCAGCTGGCACTCGAGACCACGTGGGCCGGCCGTGATCGCTCTGCTGACTCGACGGATCCGACAGATCCGATGGACTCGACGGACTCGCCCGACCCCGCCCCAACCGGTGTGACCCCCTCGGCCTCGACAGCATCCGAGCCGAAGGTCGCTACATCCCACAGGATCGAGACCCGCGAACGCACCTACCAGCGCCCCTACGACAGCAAGAGCATCCTCGCGTTCAGCAGCGGCAAACCTTCAGAGGCGTACGGAGCGCCGTACAGCATCTTCGATGAGGGGGAGCGCCGCATCGCTCGCTTGCCCCGGCCTCCCTACCAGTTCCTCGACCGGGTCTCCGCGGCCCACGGGGAACCGTTCGTGATGAAAGCCGGAGCGAAGGCCACCGCCCACTTCGACGTGCGGCCGGATCATTGGTACTTCGAGAGCAATCGCCAACAGGAAATGCCCTTCGGCGTCCTCCTCGAAGTGGCGCTCCAGCCATGTGGTTGGCTAGCGGCCTACGTCGGGTCAGCCCTAACTTCCGAGCACAATCTTCGATTCCGCAATCTCGGCGGCGACGCCGTCCAGTTGGCACGGCTCACGGCGTCCGAGGACGTGATCACCACGCGAGTCGGTCTCACGAGCGTGTCGGCGTCTGGGGGCATGATCATCCAGCACTATTCCATGGCCCTGGAGAGCGAGCGGCTCGGGGCCCTCTACGAGGGTACGACCTACTTCGGCTTTTTCTCCGAGCAGGCGCTGGCGGACCAAGTCGGCATCCGGGACTCTGTGATCCACGAGCCCACGGAGGCCGAAAAGCAGAGGGGCCGCAGCCTCGAGATGCCGCACTCGGCCCCCTTCCCTGACCCCCGCTTCCGTATGGTCGATCAGATTGATCTGCTCGTACCTGACGGTGGCCCCCATGATCTCGGGTGGGTGCAAGGTTCGATCACGGTCGATCCCGCAGCCTGGTTCTTCGAGGCGCACTTCTACCAGGACCCGGTTTGGCCCGGCTCGCTCGGCTTAGAGGCCTTCATCCAGTTACTCAAGATGTACGCAGTGGATCGCTGGAAATTAGGAGACGACGTGGAGTTCGAGACGATGCCCGGGGCGGAGACGGACGGGCCGGCAAGTCAACTGCGGCACCGCTGGACGTACCGCGGACAGATCATCCCGGGTTGCACAAGAGTGGACGTTGTCGCCAGCATCACCCACGTGGACGACGCGCAGAGACGCGTACGAGCCGACGGATTCCTTACGGTGGACGGCCGGACGATTTACGCGATGAACGACTTTACCTTGGGTGTGATCGCTTGAGATATACTCGAGTTGTCATTGAAAGCTTCGGATACGAACTCGCTCCGTGCGTGGTCACCTCCGACGAACTGGAGAAGCGGCTCGCGCCGGTCTACGACAAGCTGCACGTCCAGCCTGGACAACTCCTCCAGATGACCGGCATTCAGGAGCGCCGCTACTGGGAACCGGGTCACACGGTGTCCGAGGGGGCTACGGCGGCGGCCAAGAACGCGCTCCGTGGCTCGCCGGTGCCGGCTGATGCCATCGACATGTTGATCTACGCGGGAGTATGCCGCGAGCACTTCGAGCCGGCCACGGCGTGTCATGTCGCAGCGGGCCTCCAACGGGACGGCCACACCATCGACGCGTCGGCCCTTGTCTACGATGTCAGCAACGCATGCCTCGGAGTGCTGAACGGGGTGCTCGACATCGCCAATCGCATCGAGTTGGGGCAGATCCGAGCGGGCATGGTGGTCAGTTGTGAGACCGCGCGGGACATCGTCGATACGACGATCACTCGGTTGATCAACAACCCGCTGATGGAGGAGTTCAAGACCTCGATCGCCACGTTGACCGGAGGTTCCGGAGCGGTAGCCCTGATTCTGAGTGATGGCTCGTTCGGGGAATCCGATCGACGAAGACTCCGTGGAGCCGTTGTCGAAAATGCCCCCGAACATCACATGCTGTGCCGATGGGGGCTGGAAGCCCACCCGGATGGGCATGAGCACGGGGCCGAAGTGAGCCTCAGGGAGTTCGCCAGTACAGACGCTGCCGCCGTGCTCGAGCACGGCGTTGCCTTGGGCTCACGCACGTGGGAGAGATTCCTCGCGGAGATGGAGTGGTCGGCGGGGGACGTCGATCGCACGGTGTGTCACCAGGTTGGTTCCGCCCATCGGGATATCATGCTCCGAGCCATGGGCCTATCTCCTGAGGAAGACTTCGTCACCTACGAGTACCTCGGCAACACAGGGACGGCAGCCCTCCCCGTAGCGACGGCGCTCGCGCACGAACGTGGATTCCTGGCACCTGGCCACCGTGTGGGCCTCCTGGGGATCGGAAGCGGTCTCAACTGCATGATGCTCGGGGTGGACTGGTGAGCGAGCTCTATCCTTTCGCTCCGCACTACATCGAGGTGGGTCGCCGGGCCGCACACAACCCTGGTCCCGCGAGAGGCACCGGGGCCGCTGCCCAAGACGACCCCAAAGGGGCCGGCACAGCCGGGCCTGGCCCCCACCGGATGCATTACGTGGACGAGGGTCAGGGAGAACCGGTTCTCATGGTGCACGGAAACCCGAGTTGGTCCTTCTACTACCGCTACCTAATCGCGGAGCTCGCATCTACCCACCGTGTGATCGCCCCGGATCACATCGGCTGTGGGCGCTCCGACAAGCCGAACGACGACCAGTACGACTATACGCTGTCCTCGCGCCTGTCCGATCTGGGCACGCTCGTGGACACCCTCGATCTACGCGACATTACGCTGGTCGTGCACGACTGGGGCGGCATGATCGGAATGGCATGGGCGGCCCAACACGCGGATCGCATCGCGCGGCTGGTCGTCATGAATACGGCCGCGTTTCCTCTGCCTGTCAGCAAGACGTTCCCCACCTCCCTCAGGCTAGCCCGTACTCCCTGGATCGGCGCTCTCCTCGTTCGGGGAGCCAACGCCTTCTCACGGGGCGCGATAAGGTACTGCGTGACTCGCCGACCGATGTCCAAGGCGGTAGCCGCCGGCTATTTGGAGCCGTACGACAGCTGGAGCCATCGCATCGCGGTACATCGGTTTGTCCAGGATATTCCGCTCGAAGAGAGCGATCGGGCATACCCGATCGTTCAGGCGACGGGAGAGGCTCTCGTCCACCTGGCCGACAAACCGATGCTGATCTGTTGGGGCCTCAAGGACTTCGTTTTCGACCGCCACTCCCTCGACGAGTGGGTCCGGCGGTTCCCCGGCGCCGAGGTGCGGCGCTTCGAAGACTGCGGTCACTACATCCTGGAAGACGCGGGGGAGGAGATCATTCCGCTCATCCGAGAGTTCCTCGGCGGTCGCATGGGCAACGGAATAGAACAGCCTGCCAGTCAGCCATCCCGGTCTCCTGAACACCGGCTGAACCCGACGGACGGATAGGTATGAGCGGCGATCCGGTCAACGTCGCCGCCTTCCTGGCGGCTCTGGCTGAAAGCCAGCCGGACGCGCTCGCGGTGGCCGTCGCCGACGGTCGAAATCCGGACGGTACGGCGCGCTACGCCGAACTCACATCGCTCGAACTGCATCGCCGCTCCGATCGTATCGCCCACGCACTCGTCGGTATCGGGATCGGTCCGGGGGTCCGAACCGTCCTCATGGTGAAACCGAGCCTGGACTTCTTCGCGTTGACCTTCGCGATGCTCAAGGTAGGGGTGGTTCCGGTCATGGTGGATCCCGGAATGGGGATCAAGAATCTGGGCGAGTGCCTCAGCGAAGCCGAACCCGAGGCCTTCATCGGCATCCCGAAAGCGCACGTGGCCAGAATCGTTCTCAGATGGGCAAGGAGCACGGTTCGAACCAAGGTGACGGTAGGGCGTCGGCTCTTCTGGGGGGGACACACACTCCGAAAGTTGGAGGCGGACGCGCCGGAGGGTCCGTTTCCGCTACTCGACCCTGACCCGGAACAGACGGCGGCGATCCTCTTCACAAGCGGTAGCACCGGAGTGCCCAAGGGGGTCGTCACGCCGTTCCGCGTCTTCGCCGCACAGGTGAAAGCGCTCAGGGAGGTCTACGGCATCCGCCCAGGGGAGCGCGACTTAGCGACCTTCCCGCTCTTCGCTCTTTTCGGTCCGGCACTGGGCATGGCTTCGGTGGTGCCTGATATGGACGCCAGCCGCCCGGCGGAGGCCGATCCGCAGTGCCTTTACGAAGCATTCCGGGACTACGAGTGCACCAACCTGTTCGCATCCCCTGCCCTCATCGACAAGCTGGGTCGTCACTGCACGGATCAGGGCCTTGAGTTGACTTCCCTTCGCCGAGCCATCTCGGCCGGCGCCCCGGCGTCGGACCCGGCGCTCGAGCGGTTCCAACGCTGTCTTCCGGACGGAATCGAGGTTCTGAATTCCTATGGAGCGACCGAGTCGTTGCCGGTGGCTTTTCTCGGGAGCCGGACGATCCTCCGAGAAACACGACAACTCACGGATCAGGGCCGCGGCGTGTGTGTGGGCCACCCCACCCCCGGCATGGACGTCCGGATCGTGCCCATTCACGACGAACCCATCGACTCCTGGACCGAAAATCTCGCCCTCCCGGATGGAGAGATCGGTGAAATCGTGGTTCGGGGGGCAGTCGTAACACCGTCCTATTACAAGCGGCCCGAAGCCACTAAGCTCGCCAAGATCCCCACGGAAAACGGAGATATTTGGCACCGCATGGGCGATGTGGGCTACTTCGACGAACAGGGCCGACTCTGGATGTGCGGCCGAAAGGGCCACCGGGTCGAGACCGCGGCCGGTACGCTGTACACCCTCCCGTGCGAGGCCGTGTTCAATACACATCTGGCCGTTCGGCGCAGCGCCTTGGTGGCAGTCGAGACCACCGGAGACGGGGCTACCGGACACGGAGCTAGCAGGGCCGGAGCAAGTGGAGACCAAGCCACCAGAGACGAAGCAAGTCGGGATCGCGCCATTGCAGAACCCGTGCTCTGCGTGGAGCGGGTACGAGGTGGCACGAAGAACGGAGCGGCGGTGGACAACTCACAACTGACCAAGGAGTTGTTGGAGATCGCCCGCGCTCATGAACACACACGCCAGATCCGCACGGTGCTCTATCACCCCTCGTTTCCGATGGACGTTCGCCACAACGCCAAGATCTTCCGGGAGAAGCTCGCGGTGTGGGCCCGTTCACGGTTGCCGTCCGGGCCGGCGAGCCACACGGGCGACCATCCTTGAGAGCTCTCGTGACGGGAGCGGGCGGTTTCCTCGGTGGAGCCATCGCGCGGGCCCTGCGCGCCGGTGGCGATAACGTCCGGGGTTTTTCCCGCGGTGTGCACCCCGAGCTTGCTGACAACGGAATCGAGCAGCGGCAGGGCGACATCGCGGATCGTGAGGCTGTGATCGACGCGACCTCGGGGGTCGACGTGGTCTTTCACGTCGCAGCGAAAGTCGGGGCGGGAGGCCACGCCGACTTCCGCACGACCAATGTCACGGGCACCGAGAACGTGCTGGCAGCCTGCCGGGAGTGTGGCGTGGCGTCACTCGTCTACACTTCCACGCCCAGCGTCGTCTCCGGGCTCGCGGATCTGGACGGGGTCGACGAGTCCGTGGCCTACCCCACCCGTTACGATGGCGACTATGGCCGGACCAAAGCGGAAGCTGAACGTCTGGTACTTGCGTCCGCCTCCGACGAGTACCGGTGTGTGGCCCTTCGGCCTCCCCTCATCTGGGGACCCCATGACACCTCTCTGTTGCCGCGTATCATCGAGCGGGGACGGTCCGGGGCGCTTCGGCGCATCAAGGGGCCACCCAAGAAGCAGGACGTCACCTACATCGATGACGCGGTGCAAGCCCATCTTCTCGCCGGAGACTTGCTCTTGTCCGGGGGTGACGGAGCCCGCCGCATCAACGGTCGCCCCTACTTCGTAAGTTCCGGCGAACCCGTGGAGGCCTGGGAATTCCTCAACGGGTTACTCGCGGCTGCCGGTGTTCCACCGATCCAGAAGAGTGTTTCCCTTCGGACCGCGTTGGCGGTGGGCTGGGTTGCCGAAAAGGCCCACGCACTCTCCGGCGCGGAGGGCGATCCTCGCATGAGCCGCTGGATGGTACGTCAACTGACGTCCTCACGGTGGTTCGACATCAGCGCGGCCCGCAGGGATCTGGGGTACGAGCCGCAGGTGTCCTTGGCAGAAGGAATGATGCGACTGAAGGCTTGGTTGGACGAGACCGACGGGAAGAACGCATGGGGATGACACTGTTGAGTCCTGGCGATGACATTGGAAGGCCACGTGCCTGACCTTTGGCACCCCGCCCGAGAGTGGGAACGTGGCGCCGAGGACATCATCGATGTGTGGCGCTTCGAACTGGACGTGCAGGAGCACGACTGGGCAATTCTCACCCCCGACGAGACCCGATCTGCCCGACGGATCGTTGTCGCTGAGAAGGGCGGTCGGAAGGCCTCCGCGCGGGCGAACCTTCGCCGTATCCTCGCCCGGTACATAGACACGCCCCCGGAGGACGTGAGCTTCGTGTATGGAGAGCACGGAAAGCCAATGCTCGCTGAGCAGGACGAACCCCAATTCAACCTGTCCGACTCGGGGACGAAGGGTCTGGTGGCCGTGTCTCGGGGAGTGCGCATCGGCGTGGATATCGAACACGCCCGCGGGAACCGATCGTTCACCGGCATCGCGGACCGGTTCTTCGCCCAGTCCGAGAGCGACGCCCTCCGAGCGCTCCCATCGGAGAGTCGCCCCGCAGCGTTCTATAGGGCCTGGACTCGTAAGGAAGCTTACCTGAAAGCATGGGGAACGGGCCTGACCTTCGCCTCGAATCGATTCACGCTCGACTACGTTGGTGAGGGTCCGGGAACGCTCCTCACCACCGAAATGCCGAACGACGATGTCTCCCGGTGGCACTTCCGGGACGTTGCGTTGGGGCAGGACTACAAAGGAGCGATCTGCTTCGAGGGCCCCGACCGTCCGATTCGCTGGTGGACGGTCTGAGCGGCTTAGCTCGCTGACATCACAGTGCTCAGCCAGGACATCCTTTATGTCGCCGAGGACGAAATCCCCAACACCGAGATCGTCTACACGATCATCGGCGGTGAGGTGATGTATGCAGCCGGGACGGAATGAGGGCCCCCTGACCCCATAGTCGAAACTGCCCGGTGTAGCCTTCTGCGCACCAGCGCGAAACGACCCCTACTCCACTCGCAATGCATCGATGGGGTCGACCCGAGTCGCACGCCGCGCGGGTACGAACGCGGCGAGCAAGGCCACCGCGGCAAGCACGGCCCCTACCGAGACGAAGGTCACGGGGTCCGTGGGTTCGATCTCGAACAGAAGTCCCGAGAGCAACCGGGACAACCCGATCGAAGCCACACCTCCGATCAACAGTGCACTGAGCACCAACCGGACGCCCTCCCCCATCACCATCCGGAGTACCTGACCCTCTTCGGCCCCCAGCGCGAGGCGGACGCCGAACTCCCTGGTCCGTTGTGTCACGGAAAACGCCAACACACCCAGCACACCCACAGCTGCCACCAACAACGCGAGGATCGCGAAGGTCGAGAAGAGCGTCGCGTTCAAACGTTGAGGGGCGATATCCTCCCTCATCAACTCGTCGAGCGTGATAGCGTTGTCCACCGGTCGCTCAGGATCCGTCTCGTGGATCACATCTGTGAGCTGGCGAACCACCGGCCCAATCTGCCCAGTCGTTCGTACCAACATCGTATTCGCGGGGAACCCACCACCCCCCGTTACCCCCGCGATGCCACCGCGACGGAGAACAGCCTGGCTGGTGGCCTGATAAATGACGTGGATACCCGCCTGAGCGATCCCCGCATCCCGGGTGTTGGCGACCACGCCGACCACGCGCTGCCACGGCTGCCAAGTGCCTCGGGCGTTCTGCCACCGGAGACGCCTACCAACCGGATTTTCGCTCCCGAAATAGGCGCTGGCGAGTGATTCATTGACGATCACGACCGAATCGGCCTCCGGCGCGTCGTCACGGTCGAAGGAGCGCCCGCGAAGCAGGGTCGCCCCGACGGTCCGGAAGTAGTCCGAACTCACTGTGTTGAAGAGTCCCACGGGGGTAGACGCCTGCACTTCGTCCCCTCCCTCGACTTCGATCGTGAGGGCGGCCGGCGCGACAGCCTGCAGGGGCGCCCACGTGGCGTAGGCCGCACTCTGCACACCCGGGTAACTGCGCATCCGGATCGCGGTACCATCGAACAACGTTTGCTGCTCCTGAGCCGTGAGCGAGGTGAAGTTCGGTGACTGGACCGTCACCACCGTCCCTTGCTCGAATCCCGAATCGACACCCTGTAACCTGAACAAGCTCCTCACCAACAGGCCGGCGCCGATCAGAAGCGTGAACGAAAGGGCCAGCTGGCTCACTACGAGCACCCGCTGTAGCTGGCGCCTGGAGAGCCCTCCCGTCGCGCGCCCGCCCGAATGGTTCAGAGACATCCCGACCTCTGACGTGAACGGCAGGCTGGGCGCCCACGCGAGTAACATGGCGATCCCGATCCCCACGACGAGCGTGAACGCCAAGACGGCGGCGTCTAGGCCGATCTCTTCGCTCCGGACCGTGAAGCGGTTGGCGTAAGACACGAGGAGGTCGAGACCGGCAAAAGCGACCACGAGGCCAAAGCCCGCACCCGCTAACGCCAGAATCAAGTTCTCCGTGAAGAGCTGGCGGCGGATGCGTTTTAGACCGGCGCCCAACGCCGCGCGTATGGCCAACTCCCGCTCACGTTGGATCAACCGCGTCAAACTCAAGTTCGCTACGTTTGCACATGCCAGCAGAAGCACCATCAGCACGGTGCCCATCATGATCAAGAACGTGGGACGCGCGGACTCGGTAAGAACCTCCTGCCACGGGCGAGCGGTGATCTCAAAGCCGAACACCTCCGGGTACGCGTCCCGAAACTCGTTTTGAAGGCGTCCGTTGATCTGGGTCAGTTCGGCCTGGGCCGTTTCGAACGTGGCCCCAGGAGCGAGTCTCGCGAAGATATCCGTCATGCGGTGATTGCGTGCATCCCGCATGGCCGCGCCCGTGTAGTGGTCGTTCGTGGTGTAGTTGCTGAAGACGTCGGGCTTCCTTCGCCCGGTGTAGTGACTGCCGGGCTCGAGCACACCCACCACCTCGACACTCTTGGTTGTGAGCTTGACCGTTTGGCCCACGACATCGGGATCCGCACCGAACATGCGCGTCCAGTAGTCGTAGGTAAGGACCATGACCGGGGGGGCCTCGGCTCCGTCGTCGCTCGGAAGCAAGGTACGGCCGTACAGCGGCTGGATTCCGAGCACGTCGAAGTAGTTGGCCGTTACCAATCCACCCACGACCCGATGCGGATCACCGCGGCCGATCACGCTGAAGTCCCAGTCCCCGAACTCGACGAATTCGTCGATCGTACGGGATGTCTCCCGGTAGTCGTCGACCTCGATGAAAGAGAAGGAGGCGTTGAACGCGCCGGCCCTGTTGGCCGGCTGCTGAACGAACATGAGCCGGTCGGCGTCCTGGTAGGGCAGCGGCTTCAACAACACACCGTTGATCACGCTGAATATTGCCGTGTTCACCCCGATTCCGAGCCCCAGGGTAACCACGAAGGCTGCCGCGTATGAGCGGCTCTTGTATAAGCTACGGAACGCGTATCTGACCTCTGCCACCAGCTTCGACATCCTTTCCCCCTCCCCCTCGCTATCCAAACGTCTGTTCGAGCCGGAGCCTCCGTGGGCTCCGCTGGCCATTCGCTGCGCCCGGTGCTGTTCCGGCACAGAGCGTACTGCGTCCATCATGATTTCCCCCCAAGCGACCAGGGGGCCCAAAACACCTCGCTTCCGACAGCGATCTTGGTAGAGATCCACGAAGTCCTCGATCATCTGCTCCTTGAACCGACTCCGGAACGAGTCCGGATATAGGCGAAGGAACGCCCGATAGAGAGTGCGTGATACAGAAGCGTGAATCATCATACGCTCCATTACAACGCATCGGCCTCGGGCACCAGGTCCAACTCCCGAGCCAAGCGCGCCAGCCGGTCGAGGCGGGAGGCCTCCGCACGGAGCGCTTCGTGCCCCGACTCGGTCATCTCGTAGACCTTCCGACGCCCGGCGGCAGCCTCCTTCGACTCACGAACGAGTCCGCCGTCCTCCATCCGTTGGATAGCCCCGTAGACGGTGCCAGGCCCCATTCGAAGCCCAGAGGTCTCTTCCGCGTGTTGCATGATCGCGTACCCGTGCTTGGCTCCTTCTTCCATGGCAAGCAGCACATGGAAAACGACAGGGGTCAACGGCTGCGAGTCCAGTGCGGTGTTGGAGATTGTCATCCGACTCTCCCTAATCAGGCGGCAAACACGAAACGTTATTACGCTTACGGTATTACCGTACACGTAATAGGTCAACACCAGTTTCACAGCCAACTCGTGCCCCTACTCCGCACCCCCCCGGACCTCGAGGGTCGGACCGGCGGCCGGCTGCTTGACTCATTTCTGCTCAAGGAGCAGGTTGCTTCTATGACTTCTATGTGTCTGACAGCAGCGGTGTATTATCGGTATCGGTCCCTACCGGGAGCCGGTGGCTGATATCGCGTAGGTAGCACCTCACGCATCAGGCCAGCGCGGCTCCCGACTCAATCGGGGGCCTTTTTTGTAATCGCCGGCCATCAACTCGAGACATACCACCATGATCATCATTACGAGACACGACGTCACCGACGAAGAACTGGACCACATCCGGGAGCGGGTGGAGGCCTTCGGGCTTCAAACACACCTGTCCCGGGGGAAGCACCGCACGGTGGTCGGATGTATCGGAGAAGAGGAACTGCTGGCCGGGGTCCCGCTCCTTTCGATCCCCGGCGTCGAGGCCGTACACACCGTGATGAAACCGTACAAGCTGGCGAATCTCCAGTTCGCGGCGGAACCGACCAGAGTTCCTTTAGGAGACACCGCAGTCGGCGACAAGCGGGTGGCGGTCGTCGCCGGTCCCTGTTCGGTGGAGGGCCTGGATATGCTCGCAATGACGGCCTGGAAGGTAAAAGAGGCGGGCGCCATCGCGCTGCGCGGCGGTGCGTTTAAACCACGGAGTTCGCCGTACTCCTTCGACGGACTGGGCGAGGATGGCCTAAAAATGCTGGCGGACGTCCGAGCTGAGACGGGCCTCCCCGTGGTGACCGAAGTCATGGACACGCGACAGGCCGATCTGGTCGCGGAGTACGCAGACGTGCTTCAGATCGGCGCCCGAAACATGCAAAACTTTTCTCTGCTCACCGAAGTAGGGAGGCTCCAACGACCGATCCTTCTCAAGCGTGGAATGGCGGCCACCGTGGAGGACCTGCTCCTGGCGGCCGAGTACATCATGAAACAGGGCAACAAGCACGTCATCCTGTGCGAGCGAGGGATCCGGACGTTTTCCGACGCGACCCGAAACACCTTCGACCTGGCAGCCATCCCGGTGCTCAAGAAGGAGACACACCTTCCCGTCGTGGCGGACCCGAGCCACGCGGCCGGACGGCGGGATCTGGTGGCACCTCTCGCCTACGCTGCGGTCGCGGCGGGAGCGGATGGATTATTGATCGAGGTGCATCCGGAACCCGAGCAGGCCGTCTCAGACGGAGATCAGTCGCTTACGTTCGATGAGTTCGGCGCGTTGATGGCCGGACTGGAGCCTGTGGCAGCGGCGGTCGGCAGGAGCTTGTAGCCGCTGCGTCCTCATTCCGGTTCGACTTTGATACCGTCGTCACCTGGGGTCGGTACCTGCTTTCGTAAGCACCTCGTCAATGCCAGGTATTCGCGGCGGTCGATATCCATGATCGTGAGCGCCATCTGGTAGCCCCCTTCGGCAGCTTCAACGATCCAGTCGACTTGGCCGTGCGCTTTGACAGCTTGGCCCTGGCCGGGAAGCTTCAAAAAGAACTCGACCATGGAGTGCAAAGGGAGCGCCTCCGTAGCTTGGAAGCGTGGCCCCCCCTCACTGATGTCCAGCGTAAGAAACGGCACCCTCTCGTCCTCCAAGATCCTCTCTTCAAACTAAATTCGATCGGCGAAAATCGCACGAATATTATAAGAGACCCACTACAATCGTGCTTGATTCTCGTTCGGTTTCCCGACCGTGTTTTTCTGGCGTTGGCTTTTCCAGATCCAACGCTATTTTTTCAGAGACACCATATTCGTCGAATCGCCTTCCAGAAGCGCCCACCACATTCTGACCCGAAGTCCATTGATGCCCACCACCATCATTTCCAAGAGGTACGCCCAGCCCGCCTTCGTCTCTCTGTTCGCGACCGCAGCGATCTTCATCTCTGCCTGCGGAGGCGGCGGGGACTCGGCCTCGAGCGACACCACCGCCGCCCCGCCTGTGGTGGCTGAACCCGAAGAAGTGGCGGTGGAAATCGACCTCCTTGAATACGTGGTGGAAATGAACGCGGTCCAGCCCTCTGGTGAGGTGGTGTTGAGAATCACGAATCGGGGATTCGAAGAGCACAATTTGTTGTTCGTGTTCGTCGAGTCCGACTCGACCATCTGGGAGACGGATAGTAGACTTGGCCCGGGAGAGCGGCGAAGCGTGCCCCTCACGCTCGATCCGGGTGCATACAAGGCGGTGTGCGATTTTTCCGGACATGAAGGCCGAGGCATGTTCGCGGAGTTCGTTGCCAGGGCGCCCTCGGCTGAAAGTGGGACCTGACCACCGCTCTACGATCTCCGCCCGATCAGCCTTTCAATCCCTAGCCAAACTTTCAAGCAAAGACTCGATCATCCCCTCGTCACCATAGACGTCGGGCACCGTTGCGGTGGGCAAACCCGCCTTATGCGCGGCACTCGCGGTCGTCGGTCCCACACAGAAAATGTTCGCTCCGTCCAGATCCACGCCGGAGGCAGCCAACGACTTCGCCGCCGACGGACTGTACAGGAGGACCGCATCCACCCCTCTCTCGAATGCGTGAAGGGCGTCGTCCGTAGGCGCCTCGAGCAGCGTCTCGTACACATGTAGGGTCTGCACCTCCAGCCCCATACTAGTCAGCCCTCGGGACACCTCGTCGACCGCAAGGGTGCCACACGGAAAGAGAACCCGCTCGCCCCTCGCCGCCTCGGCCCCGATCGCCTCCACGAGGGTCCGGGCTCTGTATTCTTCGGGGATGAGGTCGGCCCGGATTCCCGCTTTCTCGAGGAAACCAGCCGTCTTAGGCCCTACCGCCGCGACGCGCGACGTCCCGAAGAAGCGAGAGTCGCATCCTTGGCGCTCGAGCTGGCGGAGGAGTCCTTCGACCCCGTGAAGCGAGGTGAACACCATCCAGTCGTGGTCGGATCGAGTGTCCGGGAGCGCCGCCTCGATATACTCGATCCGGATCAGCGGGGAGTCGATGACATCCGCCCCGAGCGCGCGAAGCTTGGAAATGATTTGCCTGCTCGCCCTGGACGGACGGGTCACGACCACCCGGCGGCCAGCCAGGGGCCCAAACCCCGGAGCCGGTGTGTTACGGTCGAGCCGGGGTAGACCTGCGCCCGGACCGACAACGAGCACCATGGGAGAACGAAGACCCTCCTCGTGGACCAACTCAGCGATAGTGGCGAGTGTTCCCCGAACCTGACGCTCTCCGGGAAGCGTGCCCTCCTGAACCGCCGCCGCTGGAGTCTCGGCCTCACGACCGGCAGCCATCAGGCCCTCGGTCACCTCCTCCAATCGTGCGCCACCCATGAGCACGACCGACGTGTCCATTTTTGCCATAGCGTCGAACGGGATCTCCCGATCCGGCATGCCCTTTCCGACACTCGGCGTCACGAAACTCACGGTGCTCGCCTGGCCACGCAGGGTTAGCGGGACCCCTGCCGCGGTCGGCACACCTGTGGCGCTGCTCACGCCCGGAACCACCTCACATGGGACGCCGGCCAGGTAGCAGGCCTCGATCTCTTCCCAACCTCGACCGTAGATGAATGGATCCCCCCCCTTCAAGCGGACCACTTCCTTCCCGGCTCTGGCCCGTTCGATCAGGACCTCGTGGATCTGCTCCTGCGACAGGGTGTGCCGACCAGGCGCCTTGAAGACGTCGATCAGTTCGGCGTCCGTCCTCGCAAGAGTCAGGAGCTCGGCACCCGCGAGCCTATCGTAGACCACCACGTCGGCCCGCTCAAGGAGCTCTCGTCCGTGAACGGTAATGAGCCCCACGTCTCCCGGCCCGGCTCCGACCAGCCATACACGACCGGTCAAGGCACCTCCGTGTACCCCGCTCCCACCGGCGCGGGCGAGCGTACCGCGTCCAAAATTTCCCGGGGTTCCCGGGTTTCCCGGCCCGAGGGTGGGCGCGTCACGAGGTCGAGTGCCGCCAAGGCGAGCGACGGCAACTCGGGCCACTTGAGGATCGGCGGAAGTATGGTCAGGGCGTCAGCCTCTCTGCGGGCGCCGCCTTTTCGAGGCGCATTGAGGGCCGTCTTGATATCGACAAGGACGTGGGGCCCCCCTCCCAGAAGCATCGGCGCCACCACGACCGGGCGATCGCCGAGGGACTCGGCGACCTCCGCTAAGCGGGGCGATTCGTCGAGGAAGGCCGCCAGAATCTCGGTCCGCGGGAAGGTTATGGCCAACTCGTCCCGTACGCTCCGCGTCGCATCCCCGCTCGAACGAACCCGGGTCGTGCCATGCCCGACGAGCAGCACGATGGGACTCAGTCCTCGACGATTCATACCAGCGAGGGCGCCGCCGACCCTGGTCTCCAGGGCGCGAGCGAACGCGGGAAGGGTGCCGATGGGAGGCGCGATCACAAAGGAGCGCGAAGGGTCCCCCTTGGCCAACTCCTCAGGCAGCCGGATGCGAGCGTAATACCCGTCGCTCGACATGATGGGCACGACCACCGGGCTCCGTCCGCATAAGCTTCGCGCGGCCTCTCGAAACGTCGGCGTACCGCTCCAGAACGCACACCCGAAGTGAACGCCGGGCCGCCGCGCTCGCAGGGATTCCGCCAACCATACGACGCTGCGGTTTGCCTCCGAACCGTCGCCCGCACCGTGTGCGGCGAGAATCACTCGCGACCCTACCCGGCCGACGGGCGGGCTCCGCTAACGAGTCCCTCGACGGTCCAGTCGCCATCACCGAGTCCCTTGGCGTGGATCGTCAACGGTCCTCGTTCGTGCCCGACCCTCTCGAACTCGAACTGAGTGTCACCGTAGATGTCGGAAAAGAGATTCTCTAGTTCGTTCGTGATTTCATCGAAAGCAGCGTCGGTCGCAGGCACCGCGAGACGATCCGAAAAACGAAAAATCATCTCTCCCACCCCCAGTCGCACCGGATTGTTTTCGGAAGTATCCTGCTCCAGAGCAGCCCCCGCCTCCAGAAGGCTCAGGACCGCCCCGCGCAAGCGCTCCGCCACCGTGCCCGTGCCCTCCCTCTTCAACTCGTACTCGAGCCCGATTCGGCCACCGGCTTCATCGGTGCGCAGGTGCCATTCGTGAGCGACCAAGAGAACGCCGGGCCCTCCCGGGACGTGCGTGTAGTCGTGTACGTCGATGAGGGTCCCGGGGAGACGGTCTTCTTGAATCCAACGGTGAAAGAGCTCGATCATCCGGTCCCGATCGAACATCTCCTGATCCTGGAGAAAAAGCTTCACGCCAAGTCGCTGGGGCTCAGACAGAACGGGAGCCTCGGCCTCCGGGGCAGCTTGAGTGGTCATACCGGCAGCACCTCCGCCGTCCGCACATGATACGAATGGGCAGCCTCGATGAAGAGTTGTGCTTCTTCGATGCGCTGACGAGCCCGCTCGGGCGTCGCCTCGAACCCATTCTTGCCCTCTCCGTGCACACGGAACAGGTAAGTTCCGAACTTCGCACCGGCGTACGGGTCGTGGAAAAGTCCTGTGTCGAATAGATGGGTCTTGAACGCATCAACCACCTCTTCGGGGTCTTCGCCAAGGCCGGATTGTTTTTCTCGAGCCAGCGTTCTGGCAGCGATCAGCATCGCACGATACGCGATATCCGCCGCACCCGAAGAATCTCCTTGATCCAACCGATCCTGGGCCTCGAACACTTCCCGCTCGCTGGCCTGCAATCCAAACTCGACCGGTGACACGACTTGTCCCGCACATTCACCGATGCCCATGTCGCCCAGGGTAAACTCTCGCGGATCCCCCCAGTTCGAGTAGAAGCTGCGGTCCTCTTCGTACGTGGGCACTTCGACCAGATCCTGCAGGAGTGTACGGAAGGCGGGCTTGCCCACACGGGCGATGAAGTCCTGGAAACCCTCGTCCCCTTCACGCTGATCGACGTAGTGCTGGATGATTCTGTCCGTAGCAGCCGGGATATTACGTCCAGGCACGGCGACAATGGCCAAGCCGTAGGATCCGGCGTTCTCGGACCACTGGCCCCCGAGCACGATCTGGAAATGCGGCACGTTGTATCCGTTGCGCTTCCGACTCACACCCCAGAACCCAATGTCCGCCATGTGATGCTGTCCGCAGCTGTTGAAGCAACCGCTGATCTTGATCCGCAATCCCCGAATCACCTCGTCCAATTCCTGATTGCTCTCATCCAGATGGTCCATCAGCGTGCGGGCCAGTCCCCGTGAGGAGGAGATGCCGAGTTTGCACGTATCCGTACCCGGACAAGCCGTGATGTCGGTGATGCTTTCGGCCCGCGCATCGGCGAGGTCGAGCTCCACCAAGGCTTGGTAAACCTCGGGCAGGTCACTCTCACGCACCCACCGTAGAGCCATATTCTGCTCCACCGT
Organism: Longimicrobiales bacterium; assembly: GCA_029941275.1. Lineage (GTDB taxonomy): Bacteria > Gemmatimonadota > Gemmatimonadetes > Longimicrobiales > Gaopeijiaceae > UBA822. The sequence goes on from JAPYQK010000010.1 coordinate 21,852, forward strand.
CATACGGACCGTGTCGCCGGTGAAACGTCTCGCCACGTCGGCGAGGCCTCGTGTCTGATCAGACGTGATGTCACCGAGGGGGAGGTACACCATCACCACCTTGTAGCCCGTCTGCCTCTGCGAGGACACGTTGGCGCCGAGCCAGGCCTCCATCTCGGGACTCGCCTCGAAGCTGTTGCCGCCCTCGATTTGCCAAAGCGGCCCATCGTTTCCTTTGTGCACGTCATCGAGGAAGGCCGTCCACCTTGGATCGTGCGCGAGTCCCTCTCGGTCCTCCAACACCAGGCGTCGGAACTCTTCGATTCCGAGCTTCGCCACCAGGAACTTCAGGCGGGCGCGCGAACGAACGTCCTTCTCCCCAAGCTTGGCGAACACTCTCGAGATCGACTGACACAGCGGCAGCAACTCTTCCTCAGGCACGAATTCGTCGAACAGCGCCGCCTGGTGTGGTACAGCCCCGAGGCCGCCCCCGACGTAGAATTCGAATCCACGCCGTTGCACTCCATCCACCTCCCGCACCCGAGCGATGCCGCCGATGTCGTGCATCTTGACCAGCCCGCACGGTCGGTCGGCACATCCGGAAAAAGCCGGCTTCACTTTTCTTCCGAACTCCTGAGCATCGGGGTGTCCGAGAAGGAAATCGCTTACGGCAGTGGCGTAGGGCGTAACGTCGAACGTCTGCGTGGTGCAAACGCCTGAGAGGTGGCAAGCGGTGACATTCCTTACGACGTTCCCGCACGCCTCGTGGGTCGTGATTCCCGCGGCACCGAGCCGCCGCATCAGATCAGGCGTCTCTTCGAGATGAACGAAGTGCAGCTGTATGTCCTGCCGTGTCGTCACGTGTAGGATCGAATCGGCATACTCCTCGCCGACATCCGCCAAAACGTCCATTTGATCAGCCGTCATCGCACCGAACGGATTCTTGATTCGCACCATGCCCGGCGCATCCCACAGGGTTCCTGGACCCTTGGTCAACTCCGCGTTCGGGAAGTCCAACTCCCGTGAGCTCAGGCCGTCATGACGCTGACCGTTATCATAGCGCTGGCCATATACACCTCGGCGCAGGCGCATCTCGGCAAAAACCTCGTCGGAGAGTTTCCCCTCCCGCTTTTGCTCGATTTGCCCCTCGAAGGCATCAATCTCACGGGAGAGCTTGCCGCCGAGGAGTGAGCCGAGCCGATCCTTCCATTGGTGTGGCTCCGGCACCTCAGCGTTTCCATTCGTCGTCATCGGTTTCCCTCTTACGGTCATCTCAGATGAGAATTCGGGTCGTCTGTCGACGCTACCGAGATATGAATATAAAGGTCGCCGGTCGGCGACGTAGAGTCGTATTCCACATAAGGCTCTGGCGGCGCCTCCATGAATTCTCCAACAGCCTTCTAAGTGAGTCCGTGGATGCCACACTCCAGCCGCTCGCTTCCTCTCCAGCGACCAGCCCGCTCGTGCTCTTCCTCCGAAACCGGCGTGGTGAGCGGTTGGTCACCCAGGCTCAAGTAGCCCATGTCATGAAGCGGATTGTAGGGCACACCGTTAGCGCGAAGGAACGACCAGACCTGGTCGGCCGACCAGGAGGCCACGGGATTGATCTTGATACGGCCCCCAATCTCCACGTGGGCCAGGGCGGAACGGCTGTCCGACTGATCCCGACGCCGTCCCGTGATCCATCCATCCACATCCTGAAGGGCTCGCTTCATGGGCTCGACCCGCGTCAGCTGATGAAACAAATCCAGGTCACGTTCCCACAGCTCCTCCCCGTGCTCTTTCTCGAATGCGGCGCGAGACTCGGCGGGCCGGTAGACACGGACCTCGAGTCCGTAGTGCTCCTTCACGCGCTCGGCGTGCTCCAGGGTCTCCGGGAAGTGGTACAGCGTGTCTACGAACACGACGGGCACCTCCGGGGCGATCTCCGACAACAAATGAAGATTCACCATACCCGTAGACCCAAACGAAGAAACCACGATGAGGCGCCCGGGCGTTACGGTCTCGACGGCCCATCGAAGGGCTTCGGAGGGATGTGCACCCTCGAGCCTTTCGTTGATCCGCGCTACGTCGATGGAACTCGCCGTCGCCGCCGTCATTTGCTGCCTTCCGTTATCGATTTCAACATGCTGTCTTCCATGACTGAGACCCAAAACGACAACAACACATGGCCAACTTCGGAGTCATTTCGGAAACCTCCAGATTTAGAAAAAGGCCCTCGGGAAAACCCGGTGGCCTTTTGATCTTGGGACGCATGCCCATTAAAAAAGCCACCGACGTAACCGGTGGCGTTTGAGGGATTTTTGTCGCGGGTGTGCTATACGACGTCTCCCCGATACCCCACCGGGCTCGGACAAGAACATCGACAACAACAACTGTTGAGCATCATGAATCGCATCCTTTACAACACAACCGCTTCGCTGCGCATCCTAACTAGAGAACAACGCTAATCTCCATGAACTCCCTGTCAAGGGAGGGATAGGCGAGATTCAGCCTCCCAATCAGCCAAGCGGTGGCAAGGTTCCAGACCATCGATCCGTGGGGGGTGCCCCCGGGTCGGGTATGGCTTCCCTAGCGACTCACGCGGGTTCCGCCCATAATGGCGGCGCGGCGGAGCGGTGGTGGATCGCGGCAAAGACAACGGCGACGTTTTTTGGGGGTAAATTGACGACCTTCGGTCGGTTTTTCTTAGACAACAGTAGAGTCCTGCAAGACCAACGACGCCCTTCGCCCGGCACACCCCATCGCGCGCGCTCCGGAACACTTGGAGATCGTCCCGGCTGGGATGGATCCGGTCGCTGTACGACGCCCCCTGCAGCGGCCGCTCTATTTGTACCATCGGCGCCGCACGGGGGGACCTGCTAGTCCATGTCGAGGGGGCCCAAAGCAGCAGAACAAACTTACGATCGCTCCATTGTCGAGGGTCCTATCCGGAGCGTGGTGTGGAAGCTCGCCTGGCCCACGATGCTTCAGAACATTCTCGGCGGACTCCAGGGCATCGTGGACCACGCGATGGTGGGGAACTACGTCGGTTTCGCGGGGAACGCCGCCATCGGCGTCGCTTGGCAGATTTTCCTCGTGGTCATGGTGTTCATCAGTTCTCTCTTTACCGGTATGGGCGTCCTGGTGGCGCGGTTCGTGGGGGCTCGCGAGCCGGACAAGGTGAACCGGACCGTGTACCAAGCGTTCCTCACAGCCGCCGCCATGTCGATCGGCGTCCTGGCCCCCCTCGGATACATCCTTTCACCATCTCTACTCGGACTCGTGAACGCCGCACCAGAGGTGCAGGCGGAGGCCCTGCAGTACCTCCGCATCATGTTCATGTTCAGCTTCGGAATGATCGTCTACTTCATGGTAGGAGGCGCACTCCGATCCGCGGGTGACGCGCGCACGCCTCTGCGTCTTGGCATCATGCTCACGTTGCTCAACATCACGCTCAATGTCATTCTCATTCCCGGGTTGGGGCCGATTCCCGCGTTCGGCACTACCGGAGCGGCCATGGGCACGGTAATCGCGGGCGGCGTGATAGCCATCTACTCCATTTACCGGCTGTTTGCAGGAAAGTGGGTGGTGGGTTTTCGTCGGGGCATGAGCTGGCGGCCGGATTTCACGATCATTCGTGAGTTGTTTCGATTCGGAATTCCCACGGGCCTGCAGGGAGTGGCGATGAACGTGGGCGGGGTCATGCTTCTCGCTTACATCGGGTCACTGCCGCAAAGCGGAGAGGCCCAGGCAGCCTACGTGATCAGCTATACACAACTTTTCTCACTGATCACCTGGACGTCGGCAGGCTTACTGGGAGCGACCGCGGCGGTCTCCGGGCAGAACCTGGGGGCTGGGCGACCGGAACGAACGATTGAAGCTGTGCACGTAGCTTCGGGCATCGGGCTTGCGGTGGCCGCGACCGTTGGTGTTCTGTTCCTCACGATACCCGATGTCCTTCTTGGGTTCTTCGGCGTGGACGACCCGCTCGTCACCGACATCGCTGTTCAACTGCTCATGTTCCTGAGCGTGTCGGGCCTCTTTATTACCGTAGCGCTCGCCTACACGGGGGGACTCCAGGGAACGGGCGACACCAAAAGTCCGTTCTATATCTCCCTGGTCTCGCAGCTCATCATTCCGATCGGAATCTGCGCCATCATTTCGGCGACTTGGGGACTGGAGGCGACCCACGTGTGGATCGCAGTCCTGATCGGGCACATGACACGGTGCGCCCTGAGCGTGATCCGCTTCCGTCAAGGCAATTGGCGCAACATCGAAGTGAGCATCGGGTCGGCGGGGACGTAGCCTAGCCAAACCCCACGGCCCATCGTTCCAGGGCCACGACAGATTGTTGTAGATTACGTATGTCCTCCGCTGGCCTCATGGTCGCCACGATGTGTGCCGAGTTCCAGGCCGTCGAAGATCTGAAACACATGAATTACTGCACTTTCCTGACCGTTCTTATCACGGTCGCGGTACCCGCTTCTGCGATCGCTCAGACCGCATCGAACGTTGAGAAAGTCGTCGAGGTCGGCGCGAGCCCCCATCTCCGGTCGGAGATCAAGGATGACTTCAAGCTCGGCTCGGCGGCGGTTGGCAACGACGAGCAATACCTACTGAGCCAAGCCCGGATCACTCTCACTTGGTCGCCGGCGAGCCGCGCTTCGGTATTCATCGAGGTCCAGGATGCTCGAATTTTCGGGGAAGAGGGGATCAACGAAGACGCGACCCCGAACATCTTTGCCGACGACCTGGATCTTCACCAAGGGTATCTCGCGATCGATTTTTCGTCGGGTTCACTGCCGGTGGACCTCAAGGTGGGCCGCCAAAAATTCAACCTCGGAGCCCAGCGGCTCGTATCGTCGCTGGAGTGGGTCAATACGGCGCGCGTATGGGACGGTGTGCGCTTCGACGTCGGTCGCTCTGGTGAGCGCACGTTCAGCGCGTTCGCATCGCGTCTCGTCCCTGTAGACCCCACCGAGCTTCTGAACGGCCACGGCGTGACCGGTAACCGGCTGGTCGACAGTTACTTCTATGGTGCCCTACTTCACGGCTGCCGGTGAGTCACTGGCATCGAGCTTGGGCCTGGGCGAAGGAGGCCAACTAGAAGCCTACTGGCTGGCGACGCAGGCGACAGAGTCCAAACACTCGGCGTGCGTTTGACGACCACAGAGGGGGCCTGGGACGTAGAACTCAAGATGGCGGGACAATTCGGAGAGTGGGGAGACGAGAGACACCGCGCTGTAATGGTCCACTCCGCCTTGGGGTACACATCAACCGCTTTGAACGCCTCCCGGTTTGGCTTCGCGTACAACCTCGGTAGTGGCGACAGTGACCCGGGCGACGGAACACACCAGGCGTTCGACAATCAGTACCCGCTCAACCACGCCTACTACGGTTACATGGATTTCTTCGCCCTGCAGAACCTCCACAACGTCGAGGCGACCTTCAACACGAGCGTCGTAGGAGGGTTCAACGCTCGGGTGGCGTACCAGGGGTTCTGGTTGGTGGAGGAGGACACCGACGCGTGGTACAACGCGGGTGCGGGAGTCCTGCGCCAAGCCACGGAGGACGTCGCTCCCCACGTGGGAAGCGAAATCGACATCACCCTCCAGCGCTCGTTCTGGCAGGGGCGGCTCGCGTTGGCGGCCGGATACGGCCGCTTCTTGAGCGGCCAGTACGTGCGGGACACGGG
>JAPYQK010000011.1:0-19575 GCA_029941275.1 Longimicrobiales bacterium
CAAACGCGACCGGGTGGTGTGGTCGTACATCAACTTGTTCGATCGGTAGAGAAATCCGCTGGTGCCGAGCTCGTGGTGTTCCCCATCGATCGCCGAGCGGTAGAGGATCATCGACCCACACAGCGTGCAGTACACACCGGTGAAGTGTTCACCACCGATCGTGTCCTTGAACATCTCGTGCCACGCCATGATGCGCTTGGGGTAGGCGCGTTCCTCTCCGTTGACCGAAACGCCGAACACGATGTTGTCGTCGTCCAGGTAGCGGGCCTCGTTTACGTTGGTCGACGTGGGCAAGTCGAGCGGCGGAATCCCGTCGCGCCGCACGCCGCCCCACCGGATTTCGTCGAGGCGGATCCGCGCATCGAGGCCGTCATCGAAGTAGTCTCGGAAGCTCGGGTCGATGGAGGAGTACAACACTGCCTTGAACATGGAATAGTCGGGATGTGTACCGGGATTCGTCGCCCAAATCCAATTCCACCATCGATCCGGGTCTGACCCGAGGGAGTGTCCGGTGGCACGCTCCAGTAACGCCAACAGCCTGTTCCGATCGCGCTCCTGGGCGAAGCGGTGAAGCTCGACGAGCAAAGCAGCATGGGAATCGTCCCACCCGTCGAGGATCGTTTGTTCTGCGGCCGTCCTTTCTGGATCCGGACGCAGGAGGTCGAAGAAAGTCCGGATGTCCGTAGCTTGTCCTGCAAGCGACGTGGGGATCAGGAGTAGGAGTACAAGAGCTTTCCAGTTCATCCTCGACTCCTAGCTGGCTAGGGTTGGTCTTTTACGTACCGCCTGGGTCCGCCTCTTCCCTCCTTGATAGCGCACGCCCCTGAGAGTACCCGTGCTAACGCACCATCGTCCAGCGCGTAATTCCCTTCGGGGTGAGGACCCAGGCCCTGTTTTCCCCTAATAACTCACTGAGCGACCAGCAAAGAACGCCTCGCCCGAGGCCGTAACCTCGAGCGGGGCGCTACACTATCCTGGCCAGGAGCAAGCCTGCACCTACCGCCTACCAGCGATGGGCCGGGCTAGGAGGACTTCATAATCCTGTAGAGCCCCGTCCCGCACACCGGGCACTTCCCCTTCATAGCGGGGCGGCCGTTCTTCATGGTGACCTTCTCACCGTCCTGCATTTCCCTCTTCGCTTTACACTTTACGCAATACGCTTCCATGGTCGTTCCTCCCTTTGATACAACTGAAACAACAAAATCCTGTGGGAATCAAGGCTTTTCTTGTGGTCATGCGCCTAGAGGTGGATGAGGCTTGCATTTTCCATGCTCTCGGAGCTTCATTTGAAGCGCGCGCATCGCGCAACGGCGGTCTTTAAATCGACGCTTGCAGCTTTCTCCGGAGTCAGGATACGATGAGTAACGGTACGATGCAAACGGGAGGTCGTATGAGTGGGACCCGCCAAAACACTGACGTTGAGCGTGATCAGCGGCCATCGGCTCCGGAGATCTGGGTCGGACGCCATGCCCCGTACGTTTTGTTGCTCGGATTTCTGCTCTACGGCACACAGATCGCGATCGAGATTTTGGGCGAATGGTGGGAGCTGTACGACATGCTGCCGATCGTGGCCGTGGCCATCAACGTCCTGCTGGTGGCCGCAATCGGCGGAGTCGCCGCACGGGTCTTTGGACAAGTGATGCGTCGGGCCTCCCTGCCCACGATCCTACGCAATATCCTGGGTGAGCCCAGCTGGTGGAGGACCTGGTATCCGCGCGGGCTACGTAGTCCGACGAGCGTCTGGGACCGACTGCCGCTCGGGCTCAAGTTGATCAGGAGCGCCCTCTGGGTGGGGTCGTTGGTGGTGCCGGCTGGGTTGGTGCTGGCCGTGTTCGTGATTCCTACTTTCCGGGTCGTGTACGAATCGATGGGCGTTCGCTTTCCGCTGATGATCCGCACGTACGCTTCCGTGGTCACCGTGAGTGCGTACGTCTTCCCTGTGGTCTTGTCGGCCACCCTCGTGCAGGTCCAGCGCTGGAGTGTGCGCCACGGGTTGTCTACGATGGCCGGAATCAAGGCGCTGTTTGCCGGCGATGGAGAGTTCTGGCGGGGTAAGGACGGGCGGAAGCTGCTTACGGGCTGACGCCTCGAACCCCCTTCCTTGCCGCTCGAGATGTCTCGAACGCACTTTGTCTGCCATGCTCAGCCCTCCGCCTCCGGTTTGAAGGATCCCACGTGAGACTCACGAAGCTGCTGTGGGCAATCGTGCTCATCGGTGTCCTGCTCACTGCGGCCCTGTCCCCCTCGGATTCCAGGGCCGCCCAAGTCGGCTCGGCCGAAGCGACCACGCTGCCCGAGACCATCCCGATCTTCCCCCTGCAGGACGTGACCCTGTTTCCGAACAGCGCGGCGCCCCTGCACATTTTCGAGCCGCGCTACCGGGCGATGGTGGCCGACGCACTCGAGGGCGACAGCATCATCGGCATGATCCTGCTGGAGCCGGGCCACGAGGCGGAGTACGAGGGACGACCGCCGATCTACGAGATCGGGTGCGCCGGGATCATCATCGCTGTCGAGGAACTGCCCGACGGACGGTACAATATCGTCCTGGAGGGGCTCATGAAGTTTCGCGTCCTGAGTGAGGATTCGACCCGTGCTTACCGCCTCGCGGAGGTCGAGGCGATCCCGGAGGTTCTCGAGGATCGCGACCGCCCGGACTTGGTCGAGCGCCGCCAACAGATCGAGAGGGCTCTTACCTCCGTCTTGCCCAATATGCCGCTTCCGCCGCCGGATGTGTCTGACGAAGAGGTGGTGGACGGCCTTTCCATGATGTTCCCGATGGAGCCCCTCCAGCGACAGGAATTGCTCGAGGCGGACGGGCTGATCGAGCGAGCGGTGCAGTTGATCAGGAGGCTCCGGGCCAACGACTCACAGGCGTAAGCCTTCAGTTTACTCCGCGCGGGCGACTTCGTCGGGCGCGTTACTGGCCGGAGGGCCGCTGCGCTCGGTGAGTAGCTTCTCGGTGAAGTCTGCCTGATCCCTCAGTCGCTGTAATTCCGACTCGAGCGATTCGATCCGCTCGCCTTGCTCGGCCAGGCGAAGGTCCTGGTCCGGTGATGCAACGGGAGGTAACCTATTCGTGCCGAGTTTATAGGCCGTCATAGCGGTCACCGAGCAGCACCCGATGACGGCGATCAACAATACCATCATCATGAATCCCATGTCCTGAATTTAATCGGGTCTGAGGGCCACCGACTACCCCAAAGCCGATCAGATATTCCTGTCCTTCATCGATCGCCTGCTCCCGAACCTCGACGCCTACGAGCGCGAGCACGTCGTTCGGTTGGACGACCCCGAGGTCAGGCGCTTTCCTTTACTGTATGCTCTCGAGGTCGGCAGCATGTCGCTCTCCGGTCCAGAGATCGAGGGCCTCCGGGACTACCTGCTCTCCGGCGGTTTCTTAGTCATTGATGACTTCTGGAGCACGAGACAATGGGCCACCTTCGAGAACGAGATCGAGCAGGTGCTTCCCGGCTACGAGATCGTCGATTTGACTCTCGACTATCCGATTTTCACAGCTTTCTACGAGATCGATGAGATCGTTCAGGTCCCCAACATCAACAACGGCATCCGTGGCGGGCCGACCCACCAATCGGACGGGTACGTCCCATGGGGCAGAGGGATCCACGACGAGAACGGCCGCCTGATGGTCGTCATCAACTGGAACACCGACCTCGGCGACGCTTGGGAGTGGGCGGATGATCCCCGTTACCCGCTGAGGTACTCGACGTATGCCTACGAGATGGGGGTGAACTTCATCGTTTATGCGATGAGTAACTGAGGGGGCGCGTGTGTCTCTCGCGAACCAGCGGAGCTCCGGCTAGCTTTGACCAACGCGATCACTGAGTGACACGCTTCGAAAAAGCGGTATTCCGAGACCTTCCACGCTGAGGGCTTGAACGCGGTGCGGGCATCGATTTTCCTTCCAGGACTTGCCACACTTACGCTCCTCACCTGTGTGCCCGGCGTACGGGACAGCGCCTCGCCCGATGAGCGCCCACGCGGGACGGTCGAACTGGAACAGACGTCTTTCTTGGGTCCAACAGCCGCGGCCGGAGCCTTGGAGTTCGGCCGATCCAAGGCCGCCATTGACGGAGCGGCCCGGCTGGACGCTGCCACCCCCTGGGCGAACTCGTCCACTCAGCGGGCAGGTGGAATACCGCGCGAGTTCTACTTCTCACGCGTGCAGTACTCCTCGTACAGGGGAGGCTTCCGGGGAGGCGGATCATGGGCCGTCGACTATCCTAAGGCTGACCAAATTTTCCTCTCCTTCGTAGACCGCTTGCTCTCGAACCTCGACGCCTACGAGCGTGAGCACGTGGTTCGGTTGGCCGACCCTGATGTCAGGCGCTTTCCATTCCTGTACGCGCTCGAGGTCGGTCGCATGGGTCTCACCGGGCCTGAGGTCAACGGCCTCCGGGACTATCTCCTCGCTGGGGGTTTTCTGGTCATCGACGATTTTTGGGGGTCGAGACAGTGGGCTAACTTCGAGTACGAGATCCGACAGGTGCTCCCCGACCACGAGATTGTCGACCTACCGCTCGACCATCCGATCTTCACGGCTTTTTACGAGATCGACGAGATCCTTCAGGTTCCCGGGGTCGGGGCCGGGGTCAATGGCGGGCCGACCTACCAGCAAGACGGGTTCGTTCCCTTGGTCAGGGGGATCCATGATGAGAACGGCCGACTGATGGTCGTCATCAATTGGAATACCGATCTCGGCGACGCCTGGGAGTGGGCCGACAACCCCTACTATCCGCTCAGGTATTCGACTTATGCGTATGAGATGGGCGTGAACATGATCGTCTACGCGATGAGTCACTGAGGGCCTCGAGACCGAAGACTCGACTAAAGGCCTGCGTAGCAGCCGGTCACTTTCCTTCTCCGGTCGCCACCACGGATCCCAATCCCTCCATGTCGTCCCGGTGGCCGGCCGTCCACAGCCATTTCCGCCACTTGAAACGCTCCGCGATCAGTTCGACGTACCCGTCCCGTCCCACCACCACATAGTGGTGGCACGACTCCGGATCAGACTCCGGGAAGCCCGACAGCCAGGCCGATTCCGTGGCCACATAGAATTCCGGGCGCGGGCACAGACCGTTCGCTTTCTACTCCCGGCGAAGCCAGTCGAGATAACCACTGTAGTGGCCGTCGTAGGTGGGGCTCACCGGATAGATCGCATCCACGTCCCCGGTTAGAGGGAGGACTCTCGCGTAACAAGCCATCTCGAATTTTATCTCGATGCGCCGATTGTCCAACTGGCCTTCGTCGGACATGCGACCCGCTCCGAACATGATGGTGCACTCGGGTTCGACGTCCGTTTCCACATGCGTCAGGGTGACCGAACCCATCGATGGTGAGACCATCCAAGGCACGCGGCATGGGGTCAGCAGGGTCCGATTCATTGTGCCCGGTCAGCTGCCCGACACCGTGAACTTCTGCACGCGTCGGCCCGTGGACGCCTCACCCACGTAGATGTTGCCCTGCGAATCGACGCTCATGCCGTGAGGTCGAAGGAACTGTCCGACTTGGCGACCACCACGCCCGAACTCACCAACGACTTCCAGATCGGATCGGCGCAGGACCCAAACTTTGTGGTTCGTCCCGTCTGCTAGGTATAGCCACTCCTGGTCCGCATCGGGGGACAGTCCTACCACGAACGCCGAGCCCGATGAGCGGGTCTCGGGAGCGATGATCTTTTCGGTCACGAACTCGCCGCTCTGCTGGAAGACCTGGATGCGATTGCCGCGCCGATCGGCCACGTAGAGAAGTCCATCGTTCGAGCCGATGAGGCCATGAGGCGTAGAAAACTGACGCGGGGGCGGACCGGCCGGATCGCGATCGCCGAAATCGTATGAATCGTCTGGCCGTTCCCCGTACGCGCCCCAGTGACGCAGGTAGTCCCCCGTTTCGCCGTCGAATACGATCACACGGCGGTTCCTGTACCCGTCCGAGATGAAGACTTCGTTCGTGGAGGGTTCGACCCAGATTCCCGACGGCCCCCCGAGAAGGCGCTCGTCGTTGCTGCCCGCGTTCACCTCGTATTCGCCGATCTGCATGACCAACTCGCCGCTACGCGTGAACTTCATCACGCGGTGATGGCGATACGTTCCGATCCAGACGAAGTCGTTGTGATCGATGAACAACCCGTGCGCGTTCCGTGGGAACTCGGAGATGTCCTGGGTGGATGGGTCACCCCAGCCCTGCACCACGTTACCCTGAGCGTCGAACTCGATCACAACTGGAGCGGGCACGCAGCACGTTCCGAGTGGCGGATCCTGGACGGCCGATGTCTCCTCGGGTGTGAGCGTCTCCGGAAGATGCGTGACCCACACGTGATCCTGCTCGTCCACGAAGACGGCGGTTACGGCGCCCATGATCCACTTGTTGGGCATCTCGAGGGGCCACGACGGGTCGACGGTGAAAGTTGGGATGCCCCCGTCGGCGCTGCTCTCGGCCACGGTGTCACCTTCATTGGCCGCCGTACATGAGCCAAGGAAGAGCGTGACGACCAGGACCGGCGCAAGCTCCAGAATTCTAGACGGCCTCTGCATGCTTCACTCCTCGGCAGGGACTTCGCGGAAATCGACGAGGGGCAAATAGTGCCGCAGAGCTGAGTACCTCGCAAATCGCTGCCTCCCGGACCCCCGCTGCCGGGAATCCGGTAAGGCTACTTCCCGCGCGTCACCGAATAAACAACATCTCCTGGTACGTCGGCAGCGGCCAAAGGTCGTCGGCCACCACACCTTCCAGTGCGTCGGCGCTTTCCCGTACAGCGCTCATCGCGGGCAGTACTGAGGGGCACGCGTGTAAGGCTTCTTCTCCGAGCTGGTCGGACTCACCTTCAGACATGGAGGCCTCGAGTGCGGAGATCCCGCCCTGCAGCGACTTCACCAAGCCCGAGACTTCCTCGAGCAGGGTTGTGTCGCCTTCGACTCCGGCAGCCCTCAGGTTCGCGACCGTCGACGCCAGCTCGTTCTGGTAACGGATTGCGGCCGGAACGATCATCGTCTTGGCCATCTCGACCGTCAGGTTCGCCTCGACCTGCACTGTCATGCAGTACTGCTCGAGGTACCAACGTCCGTCCCTCGTGATCGCGAGTTCATGCGGTCCTCGCCCCGTCGGGAGCGTGGCGAGGGTCTCGCCCGACGCCACATCGATGAACGTGGCGGTCGCGACGCTCTTGTTGAGGACGACGAGCGTGCCGGTTCGCCCGTTTGGGCTCTGTCCCATGAGCGAAGACGCGCCCGCAGCGAGTACAGAGCAGACGATCAGGAGCTTGAGTCGCATAGTCGTATGGTACTCAGCCCCGCTTCGCACCACCAGGCGAATCCGCCCGCTTCGGCAGAGCCGAGGACGGTTGACGAGGTTCGAGACGACCGCAGGTCACCCCCGCTGCCCAAATTCAAGAAGGCTCTGACCACCGCCAGGGCAGCCAGAGCCTTCTTGATGTACGACAGTCAGCCGTGTCTGCTAGTTGTCGTAGTCAAGTCGGGACGAGCCCTACCCAGCAGCGGCTTCCTGCGTCGCTGGAAGTGCCGCCGACTTGACCGTGCGAATGATCGCCGCCGCGACCTTGTACGGATCAGCGTCCGAGGCCGGCCGACGATCCTCCAGGTATCCCTTCCAGCCGTTGTTGACCGTGCCAATCGGAATCCGGATCGACGCGCCACGATCTGAAATGGCGTAGCTGAACTTGTCGATCGCTTGAGTTTCGTGCAGTCCGGTCAGACGAAGGTGGTTCGACGCACCATACACGTCGATGTGGGCCTTGATGACCTCGGGCGACGCACCGAAAGCCTCGCAGATCGCCTCGAACGTGGCCTGATCGCCGCATTCGCGCAGCGTGGTGTTCGAGAAGTTGGCGTGCATTCCGGAGCCGTTCCAATCGCCCTCGAGCGGCTTGCAATGCCAGTTCACCGAAGCTCCGTACTTCTCGGCCGTCCGCTCCAGCAGATAGCGCGCGATCCAAGTCTCGTCGCCAGCGGCCCCCGCGCCCTTCGCGAAACTCTGGAACTCCCACTGCCCCGAGGCCACTTCGGCGTTGATGCCTTCGATGTTGAGGCCCGCTTCGAGGCAGAGGTCGAGATGCTCCTCGACGATCTCGCGTCCAAAGCTGTTCGCGGCTCCCACGGAGCAGTAATACGGGCCCTGAGGTCCGGGAAAGCCACCTGCCGGGAATCCAAGCGGGAGATCAGTGTCCGGATCCCACAGGAAGTACTCCTGCTCGAAGCCGAACCAGAAATCGTTGTCGTCATCCTCGATCGTCGCCCGGCCGTTCGATTCGTGCGCGGTCCCGTCGGCGTTCAGCACTTCGGCCATCACCAGAAACGCGTTGAGCCGCCCCGGGTCGGGGAAGATCGCGACGGGCTTCAGCAAACAATCCGACGAGCCACCGGGGGCTTGCTGTGTCGAGCTTCCGTCGAACGCCCACATGGAGCAGTCCTCGAGGCTACCGCTGAAGTCAGCCAGAACTTTGGTTTTGCCACGCAGGCTCTGAGTCGGATGATTCCCGTCCAGCCATATGTACTCCAGTTTCGATTTTGCCATGGTCCTGTGGGGTTATGGGGTAAAATATTCCTTGAGTGTCTATTTCACGAACAGCATTTCCTGCTTGGCATCGTTCTTTTTTGCGCACTCAAAAAACTCTTTCGGCGTCATGGTCATGTTTGGTTGTAGGTGATCGTGCTTGATTTTTCCGGGTGTGAAGGGGGGCTACTGGTGTCGAGCAGGTGCCCTATCGCAGGCGCCAGAGTACAGCGGGATCGTATGTGGGGGCAAGGGGCTGACGGACGACAATAGGTGCTCCGGTACAATAGGCGCGTCTACCTCTACCGGTCCTCGGACGCTCGACGACGGTTACACGGCCTGATTCACCGGGTACTATGGTATGGTAAGGTGTTACGATAATGTTATTTAGAACATTTTATCTAATTATGTTTATAGGCTCAATATGGATCGGGGATGTCGTCCATCCAGGTGGAGAATGTCAGTCTCCCCGGTGGGTTCCATGCTGATCGGAGGTAGTTGCTCGCCGGGTTGGTCCCGGTCGAGCCCGCCCTGGATGATTTCGATCTTTACGTCGTTGTTCGGCTGATTGTCGAGGCGCACGGCCCGGTAGAAGGTGCCGCCCGAGTACAAGCCCATGTCTACATACCGGAGGAAGTTCGTGGTGGTTACGGGCGCACGGACCGTGTCGATCTCGGCGGTGATCATGCCCAGGTCGGTTTCGGTGTGCACGACGACCATGGACTGCGACTGGGACGAGCGCGACCAAAGCCAAGAGCAGCCCCGATAGTACACAGCGAGTGAATGACTTTATGGGCTACGTCGGGAGTCAGGAGCAACCAGAGTCAGCGCGTTACTCGGACCTTCACGTTCTCGTAGCTGAACCGGGCTCCATCGCTGGCGACGGCCCGGAGCACGTACTCCCCGGGTTCGTGGAAACTCACCGTAGACACCCATCTCCGGTCTTCGGGCGGCTGGGGAAGGATGTACGGAGGGGACCACGGAGAGTTCGCGTACATACGAGAGTCCATCCACGTCTTCATTTGATTGGGGAGGAACGTCACCTGTTCCGCTGCACCTCGGTAAACCATCCATGCTAGCCGAAGGCCAGCCGGGCTCCTGACGACTGATCCCCGCGGGGGCCGGTAAAGCTCCTCCACCGACCGTGGAGGCCGTCGCTCTCTTCTCGGAGGGTAGTTGTCCGGATCGTCCGATAGCGCGACCAGCCCCAAGGACTCGCCTACCCGTACGGTCCGTTCGTTTTCGCCCTCGACCTCGAGCGTCGGGGGGATGTTGGTGACGAGATCCTGATGTGTACTCCCGTGATTCCCCCCCACGTCCGTGGACATCGACTGCCCATTGATCGCGTAGTTCGGGGCCAGCGAGGCGTACACTCGTTGGGTCCTTCCGTTGGCGGTGAGCGTCCAGACCACCTGGCGCGTGTCGGCGCCGCCAAACTCCTCGGGCTCCGGCACGGTGATGGTGAATAGGAACGGATTCCGACGCGGATAAAAGTGGGTCGGCTGTCCTTGGTCGGCCTGCCCTGGGTCGTAGGCCACGTCGAACGCCTCGTCCGCCTCTATAGTCGGATCGGCTCCCACCTCGACGACAGCGAAATGGTTGTTGGGGCCGACCGGGAGTTCGAACTCCTGCTCCCAGTTTTCATTGAAGTAGCCGAACCAGAGCTTGACGGACCCGTCTTCCTGCTCTTCCCACCCGTCAAAGGCCGGAAACATCCTTTCGCCTTGCAGATGCATGGTCTGAGCAGCGACCCCATCGAAGACGAAGAGCGCTGCCAGCGTGGCAATCAGCAGCCAAGTTCTCGTCTTCACGGCAGGCCGTCCCCCTGCGTCGTAATCGCAGGCGCCTCGAACGTCTCCTCCTCGAAGGCCCAACAGAGCGGGCAGCCCACGTCGAAGTCATTCCTGTCCATGTGTTTCCGCCGCTCGGCCATCTCGGCTTGGAACTCCTCTTCCGTAAGGCGAACTACCCAACCCAACTCGAGGAACATATTCGCCACCGAGCGCCGCCCGCTTCCTTGCCAGTTCCTGTTGTCCGCGATGTTCGGGTTGTTGTCCGAGGTGTCGAGATAACCGACGTAGCGTATCACCGTGCCCTTCGGAAGCAGGGGCTCGTGACCCGGTGCGTACAGATACTGTTTGACCCAGTTGTGGTCGTAGCCGACACAATTCAGGGTGTGCACCACGGGGCCCCAAATCGCTTCGATGCATGACCGGGCTCCAGGCGCATGGAGGTGCGGCTCCCACGCGTACAGCTTCGTGTGCTGGTCCAGCACCGTGTAGGTCACGTGGGTCTGGTTCGCTTCGCCCGGCCTCGCATAGACGTCCACGTCGTTGCCCATCGCCAAGCTGCCCTGGCGCCGGTACTTCGGCTCGTAATCCTCGGGATGGAAGTAGAAGCCGAATTCGAGGTGCGCTGTAGTCTCCCGCACCTGGTTTGGGCGAAGATGCCCGTTGTTCAGGTGTATCACGGAGTTCGCCGGCAAAGGATAGCCGACCTCTTCCGGGAAAATGTCCGCGTTTCGTCCCACCTCGTGAATGGGATAGCTGATTCTTTGGCCGGTGACGTTGCCGTCCTCGTCTAGGACGCGGACCCCATAGTTCATGTGGTGAAAGAGGAACCGTCCTCCCACGGTGTTTTCGAGGGCAGGGTCGTCGAACGAAAGATCGCTGACCTCTCGGACCTGGACGGCCCTCACATACCGGTCCTCCACGAGCCTGGTCGGGAGCATGCCGAAATCTCCCCACCGATCCGGCCCGATGGCCGGCATCGTCAACTCGTCCATCGGAATGATCAGATCCGGCTCGCCGAGCTCCCACGGTACACCGCCGCCCGGGGCGAAGACGGGCGTCTCGCTCGATTCACCAAGGGCCAGTGGGCGGTCAGGCGCGTCGGCTGGGTCGCCCTCTGGGGACCCGTTGTCCACCCAGGCTTGGATCTTCGCCAGCTCTTCATCCCTCAGGTACTCGGAGTCACGGAATTCTTGGATCCCGATGTTCCTTTCCACATAGAACGGCGGCATCGCGCCCCCCCGGTCCCGGAGGGCGGTCCGATCCTTGATTCTCTGCGACCACCGGC
Source organism: Longimicrobiales bacterium (assembly GCA_029941275.1). Taxonomy (GTDB): domain Bacteria; phylum Gemmatimonadota; class Gemmatimonadetes; order Longimicrobiales; family Gaopeijiaceae; genus UBA822. The sequence goes on from JAPYQK010000011.1 coordinate 11,608, forward strand.
GTACGTCCGTGTATGTCTCTAGCGCCATCGGCGCCATCCCGTTTGCTGTGTGGCACTTCACGCAGTTCGCGCGAAGTATCGGGGCGATATCCTTGTGGTAGGTCACCTCTGTTGGATCGATGCCGAAATCTTCTGCAGCGTAGAGGTACGGCTCGATGTTCACGAGACTGCCGTCGCGCAACGGGATCGACGTTTGCCCGGTGAGCGATTGTGCGCCGAGGGCGCCCATCACGGTGATCAACGAAAGACCAAAGAACTCCCGGCACCAAACCCTGCGGCGTGAGGGATGCATCGCGACCTTCCTCCTTTGTGGGAACTCTCTCGCGGCACCCCGCGGGGATCCCCGACGAACCCAGTCTGTCTCGAGCAGGGCGTGCGCGTCGGCTCTTTGACCGGCGCGCCGAAGCCCAATTACTCAACAAGCATAGTGAGGGTCCTGGCTTCGACGTGCAAGCAACGAGTTGATGGTCCACGACGCTACATTATCGGTCATGATCTATCTCATTCGGCATGGACAGACCGCATACAACGCCGCAGCCGTGATCCAGCCGGCGGACACGCCACTCAATGAGCGCGGGTTGGATCAAGCCGACCGGCCTGGCGGCCCGGCTCGGCGCGCTGGGCGTGGCGCACGTACTCGCGAGTGACCTCCCGCGCGCAGTTATGACGGCCGAGCCCATCGTACGGGCCACCGGGGCTTCGCTCGAACTCAGCCCGCTACTGCGCGAACGGAACTTCGGGGACGACCGTGGTAAGAGCTTCGCCGAAATTGGGCCCGGCTTGTTCGGCGCCGAATATCAGCCCTCGAACGGGGAAGGCACAACGACCTTCGACAGCCGTGTTCTCAAAGCCTGGGAGTGGGTCGTCGCCTCCCTAACGGGCGTGGACGGCGACCTTGCCGTCGTAACGCACGGGTTGGTCTGCCGCTCGCTCTGCTTGCAATGTATGGAGCTGCAGCCGGGAACGGTGGTGCCCGACATCTTCACCAACTCGAGCCTGACGACGATAGAACCGAACTCGCCGTATCGGGTCCGACTTCTCGACTGCGCCGACCACCTCGACGGCCTGGGTCTGCCCTGACATTTTGACAGTGCAGTAGCGGTGGATCGTGTGTCTGAAAGCGGAAATCGATGAAACGGCCAAATGGAAGGTCTTTGAAATGACGAATCAATTTGAATCAAAAGTCGCGTTGGTCACCGGTGGAAATTCAGGGATCGGCCGAGCCATCGCGTTGGCGTTCGCCGAACAAGGGGCCAAAGTCGTTGTGGCAGCTCGTCGCGCGTCTGAAGGTCATGAGACGGTTGATATGATCGAGGAACTGGGCGGCCAAGCCCACTTCGTGCAGACCGACGTATCCAAGGCGGCCGAAGTAAAGGCGATGGTTACCGCCTGCGTTAGCGAATATGGTGGACTGGACTACGCGGTGAACAATGCCGGTACCGAAGGGACGCCCATGGTTCCAACGGCCGATTATGAAGAAGAGGCTTGGGACCAGGTGATCGACATCAACCTGAAGGGCGTGTGGTTGTGCATGAAGTACGAAATTCCCGAAATGCTCGCGCGTGGGCAGGGCGCCATCGTGAACATGTCCTCGGTGGCCGGGATGATCGGAGGGCGATTGGGAGTCGCGTACTACGCCAGTAAACATGGGGTCATAGGGGCGACCAAGGCTGCGGCGCTCGAGTACGCGACCCAAGGCTTGAGAATCAACGCGGTGTGCCCGGCGGTGATCGAGACGCCGATGATAACCCGAGCGCTAGAGGGCAATGAAGACCTCGTCGAACAATTCAGGGCAGCCCACCCGGTGGGTCGGTTTGGGAAACCCGCAGAGGTTGCAGACGCGACGTTATGGCTGTGTTCTGAAGGTGCGTCGTTCGTTACGGGCCATTCGCTCCCGGTGGATGGGGGTAGACTGATCTGAGTAGGTTTTGGTCTCCTGCAACTTCGTGCACCTTCATCGGAGATCGTCGACATGGCCAGCATCAACAGTGGAAGGGTGGTCCTAGGGGGGCCCGATGTGCGCCTCAGCCCCCAGGAACCAGCCGCAGCGTATTGACCGCGTTTTCCTCGACGGCCTCCCGCGAGAAGAGATAGGGCTGGTAATCCCCATTCTTCCAATCGTCCAGGAGACTGTCGTAGAACGGGCTGCCCGGCTGTCCCGATTGACCCGGAGCGTTGAGGACCCGCGAATCGTCCCAGTTCGTGAGGTCGATGACCTGTTTGTACGTCCCTCCGTTCGATGAGACGGTGCCTGCACCGCCCCTCCGCTCCACCGCCGCCAAGTCGAAGGCAGCCGAGAGAGGGTGCGCGAACGAAATCCGGTTGCTCCGGCCCCATCGCCAGTCTGCCTGATCTCCCTGCGTCGCGGACAAGTCGTCGATCGCTTGCCTGAGCGTGCTGGCCACGGCGCCTTCGGGAACGTCGTCGGGAATCGATGAGTCCGGGTGGGCGCGTGAGAAAACCCGGCTCCACGTGAAATAAAGCGCGGCGGCGGCACTTTCCTCGGCAAAGACGTGATCCCACTCGGAAAGGAGTCGGCGGGCCCCCTCAACCTGCGGATCGTCAGCGGTCCACCCCACGAAAAGCTCCGCCGCTTGGGCCGCGCCGAAGTGATAAGCGTCGAGCTGCAGACGGATGTTGTCCTCCATGGAGAAGCCCGTGCTGTCGGACAGGATGTCGTCGAGCCGCTCGAACCTGCGGTAGGGAGGCACCTTGAACATCAAAGGGGGGGAGTAGCCCACCGGCTGAATATTGTGGTTTGCCGTGGCGATCCAGCCTCTTTCGGGGTTGTATTCCTCAGGCAGATCCTCTCGGAAACCCTGCCATTCGTACTCACCGGTGCCGGGTACCGGAAGTCGCCCGTGCCACAGGCCGCCCCGATCGGGGGTCAGAGCCGCCGCTTTCCAGGCGATGTTTCCTTCGACATCCCCGCAGAGCATGTTCTCGGACGGTGTTTTCCAATAAGCCATGGCCGCGAGGAACTCCTGGCAGTTTTGAGCCTGGTCGACCCGCAGAGAGCCCATGTAGTGCGCCGTCCCCGGCTCGTGGAGGACAGTCCTCAGCGCGTACGCATAGTTGTTGTCGGTGTCCTCGTAGACGATGGGGCCGTGCCGGCTGTATTTGAGTTCCACCACGCGGGGCGCTTCGCCCCGGATCATGATGGTGTCGATGACCACCCTCAGATCCTCCCATGCGTTTTGCCAACGAACCTGATTCTGGTTCTCCGGGTTCACCGTCTCCTGGTATAGGTCGTCCTGGTCCGTACCGACGATGGTGAGGCCCCATGCCACTCGGTCGTTGTGCCCGATGGCCACTCCGGGAAGGGAGGGCTCGCCGGATCCGATCACGTTCCACCCCGGTGCATTAAGGTGTACGATGTAGCGGAGGGACGGATTCGAAATTTGCCGGTGCGGATCGTTGGCGAGGATCACTCCACCGGTGGTCGTCATCTCGGGCGACAGCACCCAGTTGTTGCTGCCCGTCTCCTCGCGGAATTCGTCGGGAAGATCAGGGAACGGCTGCTCAAGCAGGTCCGCGAGTGAGAATTGGGCGGCGATTCCGGCGTCCGCAAAGCCGCTCGGCGTAGCGACGTTACCCGGTCCTGTGGGGCTGGCCGCGTCCGCCATCGGAGGGGCTATCGACACTTGATACTCCGGAAGCACCGGTGCTCGGAGGATCTGGTTGAAGTCTCCCCGCAAAGCGTCGATGATCACGTCCCCGTGTTCAGCAATGGCTTCCAGGTCGAGACCAGCAGGGATCTCGAGGGGGACATACGGATCGGGGGTGCGTCGGCGGTTGGCCGCCTCGGCGCCCATGCGTACGACGTCCTGGGCGAGTTGGACTTCTTGTCGCCCTCTGGATGCAGCCCGCTGAATGAGACGCAGCGAGGATAGATTCGCGTTCCACGGTTCCGGCTTGGTGCCCGTGATCTCGAACTCGACCGGTAAGTCGTCCCCGATATGCTCGATGTAGGCGTTTATGCCCGCGGCGAACGAGGAAAAGATGGCCCCTGCGTCGGGATGGTAGCTGTCGAGGTCTTCCTCCTGTGAGCCGCGATACTTCATGAGACGGTAGAGCCGGTCGGTCTCGAAGCGCTCGGGGCCCACAATCTCCGAAGCCCGCCCTTCGGCGTATCGGCGCCAGACGTCGATCTCCCAGAGCCGGTCTTGCGCGGCCACGAACCCCTGGGCGAAGAACAAATCCTCCTGATTGCTCGCATAGATGTGGGCGATTCCCGCGGGATCCCGGATCACTTCGACATAGTCCCCGAGGCCAGGCACGCGGATTTCTCCGTCGATCTGGGCCAACACGTTGCCCGCCATGTCGTTGAGGCGGGCCTGTACGTCCGAAGGCCCACTGTCGTCTGCGGTGCTGCAGCCGGCTAGAACGAGAACTGGCAGGAGCAAAGAAAGGGCTTTCATGATGACCTCGATCCGTTCGTGAGTGGGACGCGGAAAGGTCAGGGTAGCTCCGTGACACCCACCCGATCAATACCGCGGGTGGTCTTGTTCCTGGCAGTCGGCTAGACCCTCAGCACTCTCGGCGGCTGGTCACGGACATCATTGGGCGGGCTCCGTCACGATGTCTTCGGAGACGGCCATGGCCAAAAGCATCCTCAAGCGCTCCGACTCGGCCTTCGCGACGGCCAGGCCAAACGCGGTGCGCCGGTAGTAACGGCGGCGGGGCCCGGCGCTCGCGTCTCCCTCGGGAGGATCCCGCTCCTCGACGAGTTCGGCGCCCACCATGCGGGCGATGGATTGGTAGAGGGTGCCCGGCAGGATTCTCTCCCTGCCGTCAGTTTTCTCCGCCAGTGCTTGCATGATCCCGTATCCGTGCATCTCTCGGTCCCCCAGTACGAGAAGGATCGAGAAGACGGACGGATTGAGCGGAAGTAGCTCCCTCGGGTCTCTGCTGTTCACGTTGGCCGGTCTCTTTGCGTGGATCGAGTCGCTTGCCGGAGGGCTTCCGGCTAACTATTCAACGCGCAACTATAGTCGATGTCGTTATACGACTCAAGACCCTGTCGTGAGGTGTGTGTTACCTGGGTTCCCCAAACGTCGAGTGGCCCCGCACAACTAAGTACGGGGCCACTCGATTTCTTGGAGGAGAGGATCTCCTAGCGGCGGCTCGCTATGCTAGTCGTGCCGCAGCTCTGCGATGCCGTCTCCCAATCCAAAGCGCGGCTCCGCGCGCGATCTTCGGCTGCACGCTGCCGGTCGACGATCTCCGCTGGGATCGGGTCACCCACCCTGAGCCCGAGTGGTTCCGTCCGCGCGAAGTAAATACGAGCGTTCGCCATCTCGTCCGTCGTTGCCGGTCCGCCCGACACGGCGACGGTCGGATCGGGGTTGTACGGGTTATCCGCCGAGTTGTCGAAGTACCAAGTGATGTACATGGTCGAGCCGGCCGGAATCAGATACGGCTCCTTGAGCTCGTACTGGAACTGCCAGTTGAAGTCGTAGTCCGGCACCCAAAGCAGCGTCTCGCGGAACGGACTGTCGGGACGCTTGAGCTCGAGCTTGACCGCTTTGCCCCGATAGTGCGCGTGTGGGCCCATCGAGAGAAGGTAGATGTCTTCGTCGAAGTGCGTCTCGTTGTACACCGCGTAGTTCGGGTCGCCGGGCGGGATCGTGAAGTCCGTGAAGCCCTGCAGATTCGTCTCGACCACGTGGTCGATCACGTCGCCCTGGTCATAGAACTTCATCCCGCCCCTGGTGTTGTCGAGAACCGCTGTGCCAGGGCCAGCTTCCTTATGGTAGTGCATGCTGATGCTGACGTATGGATCTTCGGTCAGCAGGATGCCCCAGCCCTCGGGAAACTCGAAAGGAGCCCGACCCGGTACGCCCACGCCGAGGTGGCTGGACACCGTGTGGTGCACAGTCGGACCAGTGTTGATCTCCATGGAGCGAATCCACTTCGGCTCCGTGATCTGGCCGTCGACCACCTGCATCGGGAGCCGCGGCTGCCAATCCTCGATCTGCTCACAGACGAGCACCGGCTCCTCGAACCCGAACATGATGTCCGGCACGCCGGCTTGCCACGTCGATCCGTCCGGTGCTTCCTCCGCCACTCTGGCAACCAACTCCACCGAACTCTCCACGGCGTCGGCGGGGTTGCCCATCGGCGCACCAGCTTCAGCCCACGAGACCAGGATCTGCTTGTCCGCGTCGGAGATGTACCGTTCGTCCTTAAAGGTACCCTCGTGTTGTTTGTCGGCGTCCCACGGTGGCATGTAGTTGGTCTCTACCGCGGTAGCAATGCGGCTGGCCCACCGGCGGGCGTCCTGGTAGGACGTGAGTGCCATGGGAGGAGTGATGCCACCTAGTGCTGCCGGAGTTTCACTGTGACAGGTCACGCAGTTGGTCTGGAGAGCGCTCTGTACAGCGCCGTAATACGTCGCTTCAGGTGCGGTCTCGTCGGCAGCGGCTTGCCGCGCCTGTCGGCCGCCTTGAGCTTCGACACTCGCCGGAAGCAAGATCCCGAAGGCCGCCACGAGGGCCACCCCGCCTAGCGCACGCCGTAGCAAGATTCGCACTCCGTTCATGTCGACAACCTCCCGCACAAAGTGACATTCCTCCCAATCTGACTGATCCGACGATACTTAGTTGAACCCCTGCAGACAAGGAGTCCGTCGCCGAGTGGACGCTCGGCTTCTTCGCCGGGTTCGACTGGCACTGGCACCGGGCATCAAATCGCTGGACGGGACGTGGGTTTTGCCCTTAGACTGCGATCGTGCGGTTGTATCGGTACGAATCCCTCTTCGAGGCGGCGTTACGGTTCGATGATCAAGTCAATACATTCCGCGGTTGCCGTCATGGCGGCCCTGGCGACTGGCTGGTTGGCTGGCGAGGCCGGGGCGCAGAGCGCGACAGAGTATCGAGCCTTGCTCGACGACTACTGCGTCACCTGCCATAACCAGCGGACCGTCGACGACCAGAGTGACCAGATCACGCCCTTGAGATCACAGCTTCGCGCGCTCGGCTTGGCACTCGACGCGCTCGACCTTTCCGAAGTTGCCGCCGACCCGGGCCACTGGGAGCCGGTCGTTCGCAAGCTGCGGGCAGGGCTGATGCCGCCTGCCGGGCGGAGGCGGCCGGACCAGGTGACGCTCGATCAGTTCCGCGTCTGGCTCGAGACCGAGCTCGACGGCGCGGCCGCCGACCGTCCCGACCCGGGTCGGACTGCCACGTTCCACCGGCTGAATCGGGCCGAATACAGCAACGCCATCCGCGACTTGCTGGCCCTGGAGATCGACGTCGACAACTTCCTCCCTGCAGACGACGCCGGCTTTGGCTTCGACAACATCGGCGGGGTGCTCAGGATGTCACAGTCGTTGCTGGAGCGTTATCTGGGCGCTTCACGAGTGATCAGCCGACTCGCGGTCGGTAGCCCGCCACCGGCGCCGTTCTCCGAGACCTTTCGGACGGCTCAGGACGAGCAGCAGCATGACCGGGCCGTCGGGCTTCCGTTCGGCACGCGGGGTGGGATGCTTGTGTCCTACATTTTCCCGCTCGACGCGGACTACGACCTTGGAGTCCGGTTGAGCAACATCCGTGGGGTCGGGGAGGAGCACCAGCTCGAGGTTACCGTTGACGGGGAGCCGATCGAGCTGCCCGCTCCGTTGCCGGGCTCCACCTTCGAGCTGCGAGTACCCATTGCGGCCGGCCCCCACGATATCGGCGTGGCGTTTCATCGTAATCCGCCCGTGCTCGTCGAGCAGGTACGGGAGCGCTTCCAGAATCCTCGGACCTCCGGGAACGGTGGTGGACCGGGCGGCTCAATGCCGTTCGTCACTAGCCTCACGATCGCCGGTCCGCACGACACCAGGGGTCCGGGCCGGACGCCGAGCCGTGACCGGGTTTTCGCTTGCCAGCCGGCGACGGTCTCCGAGGAGGCGGAATGCGCCCGGACGATCCTGACTGGTTTAGCCCGGCGTGCCTATCGTCGCCCGGTCACATCCGCCGACCT
>JAPYQK010000011.1:19675-27295 GCA_029941275.1 Longimicrobiales bacterium
GCGGCTCGGCCGCCGCGCGCGGGGCCTCTTCAGCGGATGATGGTGCCTCCGCCGAAGGCGGATTTGAAAGCGGGATCGAGTTGGCACTGCGGCGGTTGCTCGTGAGTCCAGAATTCCTGGTCCGCATCGAAGCGGACCCACCAGGCGTCGCGCCCGGCACCGCCTATCGGGTGACGGATATCGAGCTTGCTTCCCGGCTGTCCTTTTTTCTCTGGAGCAGCATCCCCGACGACGAACTGCTCGATTTGGCCGAGCGAGGAGCCCTCAGCCAGCCGGCTGAACTCGAGCGACAGGTACGGAGGATGATCGCCGATCCCCGCTCGGGAGAGTTGACCACCAACTTCGCTGGCCAGTGGTTGCAGTTGAGGAACCTCGCGACCTTGGTGCGTCCGGGAGAGCCCTACGCAGTGGCGTTCGACGAGAGACTTCGTCAGGCGATGATCACAGAAACGGAGATGTTCTTCGAAAGTGTAGTGCGGGAGGACCGAGGTGTTCTCGAGCTGCTGACCGCTGACTACACCTATCTGAACGGGCGTCTGGCGGGGCACTACGGCATCCCCAACGTCCAGGGCACACACTTCCGGCGCGTGACGTTGCCGCCCGACAGCCCCCGCGGCGGGCTGCTGGGACAAGGCAGCATCCTGACGCTGACCTCACACGCGATCCGGACGTCACCGGTGCTGCGTGGCAAATGGATTCTGAACAACATTCTCGGGACGCCACCGCCTGATCCGCCGCCCAACATCCCCGCGCTCGAGGATGGAAAGACCAGCGCCAGGGTGGCGACGATGCGGGAGCGTATGGACGCCCATCGGTCCAACCCGGTTTGCTCGGCGTGCCACTCCATGATCGACCCGGCCGGGTTCGCCCTCGAGGGCTTCGACGCGATCGGCCGGGCCCGGGTGGTCGACGAATCGTTCAACGCGATCGACACCCGTGGGGTGCTTCCCGACGGCACCGCGTTCGACGGTGCTGCCGAGCTGAAGGCCGCATTGGTCCTGCACCCTGAGCGCTTCGTGGGTACCGTCACCGAGAAGCTGCTGACCTATGCGCTGGGTCGGGGGCTCGACTACTACGATATGCCGGCGGTCCGCCGTATTGTTCGTGAGGCTGCACCGGGCGGTTACGGCATGCAATCCATCGTCATCGGCATCGTGAATAGCTATCCGTTCCTGTACAGGAGATCCGGGTCATGATGATCATTAGCAAGAAGGCCTTGTCGCGTCGGACGGCGCTTCGCGGTATGGGGGCCATGGTGGCTCTGCCATTCCTCGACTCGATGGTGCCCGCGCTGACGCCCCTGTCCCAGACAGCGGCCGCCCCTGCCATCCCACGGCTGGGGTTCGTTTATGCGCCGAACGGCATGTTTCTGCCGAACTTTCATCCGATGGGATCGGGCGGGCGCGACTACCTGATGACTCCGATCCTGCGTCCGCTGGAGGCCTACCGCGAGCAGATGGTGGTGGTCACCGGGCTGAGTAACAGGAGCATCGTGAGCCCCAACGAAGGCGGCGGCGTGCACACTCGCGCCCACGGTGGCTGGTTGAGTGGTGTGCTGCCGAAGCGCACCGAGGGCGCCGACATCGAGGCCGGTAAGACCGTCGACCAGTACGCCGCCGACGTGCTCGGTGCCGAGACATCGCTGCGGTCGCTGGAGCTGACCACCGAGTCGAATTTCACTGTCGGTAACTGTGAGAACGGCTACAGCTGCACGTACCAGAATTCCACCTCATGGCGCTCCCCGACCACTCCGTTGCCCCACGAACGTGACCCCCGCGTGGTGTTCCAGCGGCTCTTTGGAGATGGCGGAAGCGTGGACGCTCGTTTGGCCCAGATGCAAGCCGACAGCAGCATCCTCGACTCGGTCACCGAGAGCATCAACCAGCTCCAACGCCGGCTCGGGCCGGGTGATCGCTTGGCGGTAGACGAGTATCTGGAAGCGGTACGCGACATCGAGCGCCGGATCCAACGTGTCGAGCAGAATAGCGCCACGACGCCGCTTCCGAGTATTGGGCAGCCCGCCGGCGTGCCTGACGAATACGACGAACACGTAGAGATGATGTTCGAGATGCTGGCGCTGGCGTATCAGGCCGACTTGACACGCGTGAGCTGCTTCCAAATGGCTCGGGAGCTGAGCGGTCGTACCTACCCGGACATCGGCGTTCCGGAGGCGCATCACAGCGTGTCGCATCACCAACTCAACCCGCACAACATCGAGCAGTACACGAAGATCAACACCCACCACGTCTCGCTGTTCAGCAAGCTGATCGAGCGGCTGCACAACACACCGGACGGCGACGGCACGCTGCTGGACCACACCATCATGTTGTATGGCACGGGCATGGGGGATGGAGATCATCACACGCCCTACAACCTGCCGGTGATCCTGGCCGGTGGCGGTTGTGGGACTCTTGAGGGCGGTCGCCATATGAAGTACGAGATGGACACGCCGTTCATGAACCTCGGTCTGGCGCTGCTCGACAAGGTGGGCGTTGAGCTGGATGGGATCTCGGACAGCACAGGGCGGTTGGCGGAGCTCTGATGGTACGGTCCAAGAATGTGATGGGGGCCGTCTTGGTGGCGTTGACCGCGTTGCTGTTTAGCGGGGCGGTGGTCGGCGCTGCCGCAGGCGTGCCGCCAGCAGACGTGGCAGCGTCTGATGTGAGCGGGTCGGACGTGACGAGGGCTGACGCGGCGGTGATGCGCGCACCCATGGTGGACGCGGTGAGGGCCGAGGTCCCGCTTGTGGACGCCGTCCGGCGTGGTGACGCGGATGCAGTGCGGGCGCTGCTGGACTCCGGCGCAGACGTCGACTCGTCGACACCGGACGGGACCACGGCGCTGCTGTGGGCGGTGAACACCGACCAGCCGGAGTTGGTGGGGCTGCTGCTCGAGGCCGGGGCCGATGTCCAGATCACCAACCGCTACGGAGTTGGGGCGGCATCGCTGGCGGCCGAAAACGGCAGCGCTGCGATCCTCGAGCTTCTCCTGGAGGCCGGCATCTATGTCGATCAAGCGTTGCCGGGTGGTGAGACTCTTCTGATGACCGCGGCGCGCACCGGCGAGCCAGAGACGCTGCGGGCGCTGCTGTCCCATGGAGCCGACCCGAACGTCCGGGAGATGAGCGGAGGCCAGACGGCGCTCATGTGGGCCGCCGCCAACAACAACGCTGATGCGATCCAGGTCCTCGCCGAGAACGGTGCGGACGTCAACGCGAAGACCAACAATCCCTCACAGGGCCGCGACCGCACGTTCGCTTACGTGTCGCCCACCGGCTTCTCACCGTTGATGTTCGCGGTACGAGCCGGGCATATGGACGTCACGCGTGTGCTGCTGGATGCCGGGGCAGACGTCAACGACGTTTTGTCGGACGGACAGAGCGCTCTCGTCGTTGCGGCGGCCAACGCCAACTGGGAACTGGCCGCTTACCTTCTCGACAACGGTGCAGATGTCGCGCACGCCGGGGCGGGCTGGAACGCCTTGCACCAGACGGTGCGGACTCGCCGGATGAACCTCGGATTCGGCACCCCGGGGCCCCATTCGTCCGGGACGCTCGACAGCACCGACTTGATCCGGAAGCTCCTGAACGCCGGCGTCGACGTGAATGCCCGCATGACCCGCAACGGAATTCGGGACGGACAGCGCAACCGGTTCAACCGGCTCGGATCAACCGCTTTCATGCTGGCGGCCAAGGTGACCGACGTAGAGGCGATGCGACTGCTGCTCGAAGCCGGCGCTGACCCCACGATTTCCACCGCCGATGGCACCACCCCGTTGATGGTCGCGGCCGGTCTGGCCATCTGGAACCCGGGCGAGGACGGCGGATCGTTCACCGGGCAAGAAGAGGAGGTGCTCGAGGCCGTCCGGATCACAGTCGAAGGGGGCAACGACGTCAACGCCCGTAACTACCGCGGTGAGACCGCCCTCCACGGTGTTGGTTTTCGGGGCGTCAACATCGTCGTGGATTATCTCGTGGAGCAGGGCGCCGACGTAGCAGCGCTCAGCGTCGATGGTTGGTCGCCGCTGGCGATCGCCCGCGGCCTCAGCTATACGGACTTCTACAAGGCCCAAGTGCACACCGCTGTCCGCCTCGAGGAAATCATGAAGGCCCGTGGGCTCGACACCGAAGGTGACGCGCACCGGGTGCCGGGGGCCGTCTGTTACGACTGCTTGCAGACCCGCCAGGATCAGATCCGCGCCGTGACGGAGCGGGACGCTTGGATGGAAGCCAACTTCGACCCCACCAACCACGGCATCCAGATGATGCCCGGTTGGGAGTCGCTACCGTATCCGCCTCCGCCAAACGCATAGAAGTTGTGGGGATGCGCGCAGGGTCATCTAATTGACACTCGTTACCAAGCTGCGAAGCTATTTCTTAGGGACGTCATAGCCCCGCGGTGGACCAACCCCGCGTGCCTAGGCCCAGAAATCTCCCGAGCGCCCAGTTGGAGGACACCCCATGTTGGAAGTGACCGATCACGGTAAGATCCGCGAAATTCGGCTCGCGCATCCTCCCGTCAACGCATTACGTCCCGAGGTTCTGTCTGGCCTCAATCGTGCGGTGCAAGCGGCGCCCGGCGAGGGGGTGGAAGCTGTAGTGATCTCTGGCTCGCCAGGCATGTTCTCGGCGGGACTGGACGTGCCCTTTATGCTGGAGGGTGGTGATGCCGCGGCCGTCGCCACCTTCGAGGAACTCTTGGCGCTCAGAACGGCGCTCGTCATATCCGCCGTGCCTGTTGCGGCAGCCGTCACCGGGCATAGCCCTGCCGGTGGCGCCGTTCTCGCCATCTGTTGTGACTACCGCGTGATGGCCGAGGGTGAGTACAAGATCGGGCTCAACGAGGTTCAGGTGGGTCTGCCCGTCTCGCCGATTCTTCTGGCCAACCTCAGTCGGCTGGTTGGACCTCGAACGGCCGAGCGTATGGCCGTCGAGGGGCGTTTGCTCTCCCCCCAGGAAGCTCACGACGTCGGGCTGGTCGACCAGTTGGCCGAGCCCGACCAGGTGATCCCCGCTGCGCTGAAATGGTGTGAGAAGCTGCTCGCTGCCCCCTCGCGGGCGATGCTGCGCACCCGCGCCGCCGCACGCGCAGATCTCATCGCGCTGTACGCCGACCCCGAGCGCCCGGGCGCCGAGGAATACATCGAGGCGTGGTCGAACGAGGAGACCCAGGCCACCATGCGTGCCCTGGTGGCCCGGCTCAAGAACAAGAGCTAGGCGTTGGGCAACGCGCTGCCCGCAGCGATCAGGCGGCGACTCATGTTTGTCTTGCGGGCACCGCCAGAGCCATCCCGCCGAAGGCCTTGTCTTCGGGACCGTAGTGTTCGTATTCGACCAACTCGAGGCCCTGCCCTTCGACGAGTTTCTGGACATGCGCGCAGGCCGGGGGTTGGGTCGAGATCCCGGAACGGAGCGGCTCGTGGGGAAAATAAATATTTGCCGCCTTTCGCATCCGCTTGCCGAGCTTTTCGAACGGGGGTTTGGCCTCGATCAACTCCTCGCTGAAGAAGTCGAACGCGATTCGGCTGCCCGGGGCCAGCCGAGCGACCTCGCGCAGCGTGCTCTCGATGGCATCGATGGGGAGGTAGTACGTCACGCCCTCCCAGAGGAAGAAAGTCGGAAGCTCCGGATCGAAGCCGTGTTCGGTGAGTGCCTGAAGCCAGGTTTTCTGGACGAAGTCCGTCTCCACGTACGTGACCCGATCCAGGGCCAGGCCGGCCGCCTCGATCGCCGCCCGCTTCACACGTTGGGTAGGCGCCATGTCCACCTCGAAAATACGAACGTCCGCACCGCTCAACATGCCCCAGGCGCGCGTGTCCCAACCGGCGCCAAGGATCACGACCTGCCTCACCGGAGTTTGGCCTGCGGGGTCGACCGCCTCAGTGAGCAGGTCGTCTAAGAATTCGGTTCGGTGACCCACCAGTCCGTTCAGCGTAGAGGGTCGCTGTACCGGGTACTGCGCCCAAACGAGCGCGTATCCACTCCATCGGGCCGCCAAGCCGAAGCTCCCGAAAAGCCATGCGACGACGGGACCGTAAGCAGGCAAATGCTGGGCGAGCCGGGCTGTGGGTTCGTCGATTCGTGTGCCGGCCCGGTGCATGAGCAAGCGTGCGCTGATGATTTCGTTTGCGGTGCCCGAAATCTTCGCAGGGTTGGTCTTACGCATCACTCTGTAGCTGTACACGAGGATCGCGAGGATCTGCCACGGGATCAGCCAGATCTCGATGAATATGAAGAGCAAGAAACGCATGGGTGGACTCCAAGGGATCCGTGGTGGCGCTGCCTGACCAATGCTGCCCGACCAAAATAGTGCAACGCGTCAGCAGGCCAACTCTCGAACGTTGCGGCGGCCAGGGCCGCGCATCAACAGCGACGACGTAGCTTGCAGCCCTGGCAACCCTCGGCGTACTTTGCTGGCGAGCCCCCAACCCGCTCCTCGTGCGGATTGTCGGGCCTTTTGACTTTCTCGAGGAAGTGTGTGATGAACGCCAGACACCCGTTCCCGTCGGCCATCTTGGCCGTTCTGATGATGCCCGTCGCTCTGACCGCTCAGTACCCCGTGCGCGACGGCAGCGTCTCGAACATCGAGCCGTATCTGTTCGCGGCTGCGGACTTCGGGATCAATCCTGAAGACGTCACGTTCGCCAGAGACATCGCCCCCATCCTCCAGCGAAGCTGCCAGAACTGCCACCGGGTAGCCGGCGGGGCGCCCATGGCCCTCACCACGTATCAGGACGCGAGGCGCTACGCCACGCGAATCAGGGATCGCACGGCTATAAGGGACCGCATGGGCGCGATGCCGCCGTATTACGTCGAGCCCGGTATCGGGATTCAGGCGTTCAAGAACGACCATCCTCTCAGCGACGAAGAGTTGGCCAAGATCCAGGCTTGGGTGGAAAACGGCGCCCCCGAAGGTGATCCGGCCGACATGCCGGCGCCCCTCGAGTTCCCCGCCGACCAGGGGTGGGCGCTCGGGGAGCCCGACCTCGTGTTGAGGACCGCGGACGCGACCGTTCCGGCCATTGGGCCCGACCGGTGGGGAGATTTCGGTATCGTACCGACCGGTCTCGCCCAGGACCGCTACGTGCGGTCCGTGGAGGTCCGGGAGATCAACGACATACCCACCGATGTCGACGTCACCACGGTGGGTGGTCGCAATATTTTTCACCATATGACCTATTTCAGCGGGGTCTTGAACGAGCGTGGGACCGGTATCGTTCCGGGTCCTCCTCTGGTTTGGCCCGTTCATGAGATTGGGCGCAACGCGGATATCTTCGGTGACGGCGTGGGGATGCTGTTAGAGGCGAATTCAGGTTTGTCGCTCACCCAATCCCACCTGCACTCGACGGGTTGGCGGGAAACCACCGGGCACCTCGAATTCGGCTTCACGTTCTATCCTGTGGGTTACCAGCCGAAGTACAGGAGTTCGATCAGGCTTGGCGGCAACGGAATCGACATGGACGTGAGGCCGAACCAAGCAGCTCAGGAGTTCCACGCGTATGAGGTGCTCGCAGCGCACACTAAGATCGTGTCCTTCGAGCCGCACCTTCACGCGCCGGGCGTGCGCATGTGTCTGGAGGCGATCTGGGGCCTCAACCGCTTCGTGCTCAACTGTGTGGGCT
>JAPYQK010000012.1:0-24931 GCA_029941275.1 Longimicrobiales bacterium
CTCGTCTACGCTCGGCGGTCGGGATCCACCAATCTTTCACGTTCAACCACTGGCCACGAATGTCCATGACCGCCCCTCTTATTCGCTTGTTCACCCCCACCAAACGGTCAGCCTGGCAGATGAAGGTGAAAGGCTGTTCACCGATGAGGAGCCCCTGGTAGGCGTCCCACCCCGCCCGCTCTTCGTCGGGGTCTGCGACCAACGGAAGGCGTTCCAACGCCTCGTCGCTTCTGACACGCTGGTCCTACCTTCGCCACGTCCACTCCGGGGAGGCGTACCGCTCTTCGAGTGCCACGGATTTGACCCGCTCTAGCTCGGTGAGGTCGTCCCGTTGCCATTCACCCCCCGTGACTTGCTTCAAACCCGAGATGACGGCTTCAACAACATGGGACCAACTCGGTTCACGGCCCAGCACCTCCGAGAGAGAGATCGGCCCGGTTTGCGGGGCTACGAGCACCTGGACACGCCCGTCCCCTCCCGGCCCCTCGGGGTGGCCGCCGGTCGATCTGCTCGCAAAATTCGACTCGATCTCGCGTAGCCGCTCCTGGCCCGGCCCGAGCAGGAGTGATCCGTGTTGGAGAATCGCCCTCCCGATCCTCGCTTGAGCGCTCCCGACCAACTTCCGACCCCGCGCGATCACCTCACCCGGGGCCGGCCGCTCGAAGCAGGGGCCAGAATCCAAAGCGGCCGGAGGGCCTTGTTGCTCCGCCAGAGCAGCCGGAACGCCTAGCAAGCGTAACGCCTCAATCAGGCCTTGATTGATCAGACCGTAAGTCGCCCGGAGACTGCCGCCCCTGCCCGTAACGCCGCCCCTATTGAGCGGAAGGACCACCGAGTAGGTGAGTTCCCGGTCATGAAGCACGGCTCGTCCGCCCGTTGGCCGGCGTACGAAATCGAAGCCGCCGTCGTGAACAGTCCCGTGGCCCCCCCAGCCCCCCTGCCTCTCCCGACCGTAGTGATCGCGGGCCGGCTCGTTGCGGCCGAAAGACACGGTAGGACGGCCCCACTGGTAGATGCGGAGCACGGCCTCGCCCGGACTTGAACAGGCCGCGAGCGCGTGATCCACGGCCATGTTCCTGGAGCCAGTTGCGGGTGGATCGACCAGAACTCTCCAACGCATGTCCCAGCCCCTCCTGGAGCCAATAGTGGTGTCGTGTCCCTTAGTAGCTCATGGTGCCAAGAAGTCAGTCGCCCGCGTCTTTCTCCGCGTAAGCCTCTACCGGCGGACACGAACACACCAGGTTCCGGTCACCGTGGGCGTTGTTGACGCGCCGAACCGGGGGCCAATACTTGTGCTCTCGGGTCCACGGAGCCGGATAGGCCGCTTGTTCGCGCGTGTACGGATGGTCCCACTCGTCGGCGAGCAACATTGCTGCGGTGTGAGGTGCATTCTTGAGCACGTTGTCCTCCCCGTCAGTCACGCCAGACGCGACCTCCTCGATCTCGTCCAGAATGGCTAGAAGTGCATCACAGAAACGATCCAACTCGCTCTTCGATTCACTCTCGGTGGGCTCGACCATCACGGTTCCCGCCACCGGGAACGACATGGTCGGGGCGTGAAACCCGTAGTCCATCAACCGTTTCGCAACGTCCTCGTCCGTAATTCCGCTGGCTTTCCTCAGCGGACGGAGGTCCAGGATGAATTCGTGCGCTACGCGTCCATTCTCGCCCCGATAAAGGATTGGAAACCGATCCCCGAGCCGGCTCGCCATGTAGTTGGCGTTGAGAATCGCCGCCTCCGTCGCTCTTCGGACTCCGTCCTTTCCCAAGAGCGTGATATATGCCCAAGAGACCAGGAGAATGCTACTGCTTCCCCAAGGAGCCGCTGAGACGGCCCGGATAGCAGTTGCGTTAGCGGTCTCGTTACCCCGCTCGCTACCGGCGCCCACCTCGGGATGCCCCGGAAGAAACGGTGCAAGCTCGGATGTGACACAGATCGGCCCCATGCCCGGCCCCCCGCCTCCGTGTGGAATCGCGAACGTCTTGTGAAGATTGATGTGACAGACGTCGGCCCCGTAGTCGCCCGGACGACACAGGCCGACCTGAGCGTTGAGGTTCGCCCCGTCCAAATAAACGCGCCCCCCGTGGCGGTGGATGATGTCGCAAATCTCACGGATGCGAGGCTCGAAGACACCGTGCGTCGATGGGTAGGTGACCATGAAGGCCCCAAGCTCAGATGCGTGAGCTGCAGCCTTCTCGGCCAGGTCGTCCACATCGATGTTCCCCGACTCGTCGCACTTCACGACCACGACGCTCATACCGGCCATCACCGCACTGGCCGGATTGGTGCCGTGCGCCGAGGAGGGTATGAGGCACACGTTTCGGTGAGCCTCACCCCGACTCTCGTGCAGGGCCCGAATCACCAGCAGGCCGGCGTACTCTCCCTGCGCACCCGAGTTCGGTTGCAGAGAAGTTGCCGCGAACCCGCTGATCTCCGCCAACCAGCCCTCCAGATCCGAGAAGATCCGGCGATATCCCGCGGCCTGGTCCAGCGGAACGAACGGGTGGAGGGCCCCGAACGCACTCCACGTCACGGGTACCATCTCGGTGGTCGCATTGAGCTTCATCGTACAGGACCCGAGAGGAATCATGCTCGTGTTGAGCGAAAGATCTCGACTCTCCAAGCGATGCAAATACCGGAGCATCTCGGTCTCGGAGTGATATCGATGGAAAACCGGATGTTCGAGGAATGGCGAGACACGGAGGAGATCCCGGGGGAGGGCGGACGCCGCGTTTTCGGACACACCGGCTGCCGTGAGCTTCACCCCGCCTCCTCGCGGTCCGCCGTGGCTGAACACCTTGAGGAGATCGTCGATGTCCTCCGACCGGGTTGTCTCGTCGAGAGCGATGCCGACCGTCCCGTCTCCGAAGTCACGAAGATTGATTCCCAAATCCAGCGCGCGCCGGAGCACGGTTTCTCCCGATATCTCGGAAGGCACCACCTGGATCGTGTCGAAGAAGTGCTCGTACACGACGGTGTGACCGAGCTCGCGGATTCCATGCGCCAAAGTCGCGGCCATCCCATGGATCTTGTTGGCGATGCTCCGCAAGCCCTCGGGTCCATGATAAACGGCGTACATCCCTGCCATGATCGCCAGGAGAACCTGAGCCGTGCAGATGTTCGACGTGGCCTTTTCCCTGCGGATGTGCTGTTCGCGCGTCTGGAGCGCCATGCGAAGCGCTGGATTCCCTTCAGCATCGACCGACACGCCGATGATCCGGCCCGGGAGCTTGCGCTTGAACTTGTCCTTCGCAGCCAAATAGGCGGCGTGAGGCCCGCCATACCCCATGGGCACCCCGAAACGCTGGGTGTTCCCCACGGCCACATCGGCCCCGAAATCACCGGGCGGGGTGAGTAGGGTCAGCGCCATCAAGTCCGCCGCCACCACGACCCCCGCTCCCCACTCGTGGAAGGTGTCGCAAAAAGAACCGTAGTCGTAAATCGCTCCGTCGCTGGCCGGATACTGGACCAGTCCCCCAAAGAACCGATTTCCGAACGTCTTGAGGTCGACGTTGTCGTGGGGACCGACCATGACTCCGATTCCCATTGGCGCGGCTCTGCCCCGGACCACCTCGATCGTCTGTGGATGACACAGCTCCGAAACGAAGAAGATCGTGCGGGCCTCGTCCTTCTCTTCGGCGAAGAGCAGGGTCATCGCCTCAGCGGCGGCGGTTCCTTCGTCCAGAAGTGAAGCGTTGGCGATCTCCATACCTGTGAGGTCGATCACCATCGTTTGGAAGTTCAGCAGTGCCTCGAGGCGCCCCTGTGAAATCTCCGCCTGATACGGAGTGTACTGCGTGTACCATCCGGGGTTCTCCAGGATGTTCCGTTGGATGACGCTGGGCACGATCGTACCGTGGTACCCCATCCCGATATACGACCGCAACACGGTGTTCTGCGCGCCGATCTCCAAGAGTCGCTCGAGCAGTTCGTGTTCGGAAGACGCCTCCGGTAGCGCCAAGTCGGTCTCGAGTCGGATGGACGCCGGTATGGTTTGATCGACGAGTTCCGCGACGCTGCCGAGACCCATGGACGCCAACATCTGTTCGACATCGGGAGTACGGGGCCCGACGTGACGGCTGGCGAACCCGTTCTGCGACTCTAGATCAGAGGACATATCAAGCAGCTACTGGCCCACCAAAGCCCGATAGGCCGCTACATCCATGAGGCCGTCGACCTCGCTCACATCACTCACTCGCAGTCGAATCATCCAACCCGCACCGTACGGGTCACTATTTACGATGGACGGGTCATCGCCCAACGATTCGTTCACCGCGACGATCTCACCAGCCACCGGAGAGTACAGGTCACTCACCGCCTTCACGGCTTCGATGGTACCAAAAGTGGCTCTTCTCTCAAAACTCTCCCCAACCGCAGGCAATTCGACGTACACAACATCCCCTAGTTCGCCCTGGGCATAGTCCGTGATCCCCACTTGATATACACCGCTCTCATCAGTGGCGGCCACGTATTCGTGCTCCTCCGTATATCGTAGTCCATCCGGAAGTTCGGACATTGTTTCTCCAGCTAGGGGCTCTTCGTCGTCTTTTTACTTACGACGCAATCGAATAGCTTTTTTTACAGACCGTTTCGACGATTCTCCGCGATCTTGGCGCGAAAGATAGAGCACATGGATACGTTCACAAAGAGCGAATCAACGATCCGTCCCGCGCTGACCTCCCTCTCCGACATTGAGCAAATGTTTCGGACCGCCGTGAGGGACTTCGCGACCTCCGAAGTCGCTCCGCTTGTCTCTCAGATGGACCGGAACCAAGAGTTGGACCCTGGCCTGCTCACCCAACTCTTCGAGCTGGGCCTCATGGGCATCGAAATCCCGGAGAAATTCGGAGGGGCCGGATCCGACTTCTTCTCGGCAACCCTGGTGGTGGAGGAGCTTTCGAGGATCGATCCGTCCATCGCCACGCTGGTCGTGAATGTCCTCGGTCGCTGGGGATCGAACGAACTGAAGGCTCACTACTTCCCCAAACCCGCCTCCGAGTGGATCGGCGGGTATGCCCTGTCCGAGGCTGGGAGCGGCTCCGACGCGTTCGCTTTGGCTTGTCGAGCCAAGCAGGACGGCGACGAGTGGGTCCTCGACGGGCGGAAGCTGTGGATCACCAATGGAAATGAAGCGTCCACCTTCATAGTCTTCGCGACTGTGGACCCGGACGCGGGGCATCACGGGATCACGGCTTTTATTGTGGATCGAGACAGCGCAGGGTTTGCCGTGGGCAAGAAGGAGGACAAGCTGGGCATACGCGCCTCCTCCACGACGGAGTTGATCCTAGACGCCGTCAGGGTTCCCGGCAGCAAGGTCCTGGGCGAGGTGGGGAAGGGCTACAAAGTGGCGATCGAGACCCTGAATGAAGGCCGAATCGGGATCGGCGCTCAGATGGTCGGCACCGCGCAGGGAGCGTTGGATCACACGTTGCGGTATACGAAGGAACGGGAACAGTTCGGCCAGCCGATCGGTGAGTTTCAGGGTGTCCAGTTCCAGTTGGCCGACGCAGCCACGGACCTCGAGGCTTCACGACTTCTGGTTTACAACGCCGCCCGGCTCAGGGACGCCGGCGAAGACTTCCTGGTGCCGGCCGCGATGGCCAAGCTACATTCCTCTCGTATGGCTCAGAAAGTAACTTCTCTGTGTGCGGATCTTTACGGTGGATACGGCTTTACCAAAGAATATCCAGTTGAGAAATTCTATCGGGATTCTAAGATCGGCACGATTTACGAGGGCACGACCAACATGCAACTTCAAACCATCGCCAAGGTGCTTCTAGAATGACGGGTCTCGGAGTCTGGGAAATCCTCTTGATCGTCATGATCGTGGTGTTCTTCTTCGGAGCTAAGAGGATACCGGTGATCGGCCGGGGCATCGGAGAGGGCATTCGGAACTTCAAGGGTGCGCTAAAGGAGAGTGACGACTCCCCTGGTGACTCGACGCTCGAGGAGTCCTCCAGCCAGCGCACGCTCAGCGAACCAGCGGATCAGGATAGATCCTAGAAAATCCTTGAAGAAACCCACCAGGCGACCCACCTGATGGAGACGGCGCCGCTCGCCAACATCGTCGTCGTACTGGACCAACCCAAGGACGTCGTAAATGTCGCGGGGGTCATCCGCGTCATGATGAACATGGGCCTGTCTCAGCTACGGCTGGTGAATCCAGACGACTTCGACACGTACCGAATCGGCGGTATCGCTCACCGAAGCGAGGATCTGACACAAGCGGCTGAAACGTACGACACCCTGCAGGACGCCTTGTCCGACGTCGTGTTCACCGTGGGAACAAGCGCCCGTCCCCGAACGGACCAACGGAACTACTGCAGGCCCAGAGAGATCGCGCCCAAAATCGTCGAGAGGAGTTCGGACGGCCTTGTAGCATTACTGTTCGGTCGAGAAGATCGGGGGCTCACCAACGAGGGACTCGACCTCTGTCAGACGGTGGCCATCGTGCCGACGTCGCTGGAATATCCGAGTCTCAACTTGGCTCAGGCCTGCCTTGTTCTCTGTTACGAGATCTTCCTCGTGGCATCCGAGAACGCCCCACTCCCCCGGGGCAAGAGGGACCAGGGGCCCGCGACCCAAAGCGACCTCGAGGAGATGTATTCGGCGCTCGACCGCGGACTGCATCGCATCGACTTCTTCAAGGGTGATCGGCACCCCGAGAGTGTCATGCGGCTCCTGCGTACCATCCTGGCTCGAGCGGAGCCGGACCTTCGGGAAACACGCTTGTTGCGTGCCATGGGGTTCGAAATGGAGCGTTATTTCGACCGGACGTAGGCATCCGGACCGCAATTTTTCTCTTGGAAGCAACCCCAGTCCCGCAATATTTTTGAAACTCGCGACTAAATCGCCGTTTCCCCGATAAAGGAACGATTGCTTCGACTGTCTCCGGAAGCACCGAGATGCCTGATATGAGTTCCCCCGAACTGGCCGCTACGTCGCCGTTAGCCGAACGCTATCGCGCGTTGCTCGGGGGGTGGGCGTGACCCTAGATGCTCCGACTCACAGGCGCTCTACAAGGCGATCTATACCGAAACCGCCAACTTGGTCGAACTCTCCGGATTCTCCCTCGCGCTTTACGACAGCGGACGGGATGTCGCCACCGTGGTCCTGTATGTTGCCGGCGGTAAGGAATTGGAGTCCGGTTTCTCGTATGGTAGTTCGGACTGCGAAGTGCTTCGAACGGGGGCACCCACCTCGGTCGAAAACCAAATCGACCCGGGGCCAGTTCCATTTCCCGAGGCCGGAGAGGGCGACATCGCTCGCTCGACCATCTCTGTCCCACTGCTCGACGGGAAGCGCGTGACCGCGGCTATGACCGTGTACTCGTTGGGCTCCAACGTATACGACGCGACCGACGTCGACGTGTTGGGACGCCTAGCCGATGTCGCGGCGGTCGCTCTGGAGAACATGGGTCACGTCGAGGAATTGCGACGGCGTTCGCGTGAGGCGGAAAGATTGGAAGAAATCGGTCGAGTGTTGTCGGGTTCTCTCGACTTCGAAGAGGTCCTAGTGAGGGTCTCACACGCAGCGATGGACCTGCTGGATCTCGACGGTGCCAGCGTTTGGACTCATGACAACGGGCATGCGACCATACGCACCTCCGTCGGCGGGGACCCGATTCCGGTTGGCACGACCTAGACGCTATCCAAATCCGTCACGGAGGTAGTCGTACACCAAGCCAAGGCGTTCTGGATCAAGGACGCGGCCTCGGATGACGCTATTCCCGCCAGCATCCGGCCGTACTTCACGGCGGGAAGTGCTATCTCGACTCCGATTCTTGTGGGTGATCGCGTCGTCGGGGCCCTGTCCGCACGGTCGACGCAGGTGAGGCGGTTCACTGAGTACGATGTGCGGATGCTGGGTCGTCTGGCAGGCCAAGCCTCCGTGGCCCTGGACAATGCCGAGCTGCACGAGAGCATTCGGGGCCTTTCCCTGACCGGACTACCGAATCGCCGACACCTCCAACTCCACTTGGAACGTGAGTTCGCCAGCGCCAAGAGGGGTAGGAAACTCGTACTGGTGATCTTCGACCCAGACGGCTTCAAGCACTACAATGACTCTCTCGGCCACATCATCGGTGATGAGATCCTGACCGAATTCGCGGGAGTTCTCGCCCACGAGAACCGGGCCATGAATCTGGTGGCGTGCTTCGGCGACGACGAGTTCGTCTCGGTGCTTTCCGAGGGCGATGAGACGGGTGCGCACGGGTACCAGGCGCGGGTCTACGCAAGAATGCAGACGAACCCACTGTTGGCGTCTCACGGCGTCACGGCGAGTTCAGGCATAGCCGTGTTCGAGCCCGGCAAAACCCAGCGAGTCGAGGATCTGATCCAGGCCGCCGATCGGCGGATGTACGAGAGAAAACCCGCCAAGAGCTAGAAGGACTCGGACGGGCGTTACTTCACACCGACGGGATCGGGGGCGGGGCGATTTCCACCTCCACCGTCTCCGGATCCACCATGGGCTGCCACACCTGGATGAGCGGAAAGGTCGAGAGGAACCACCGGACGACGTACAAGAAAATCCCCAGGAACATGAGTGCGATGACCAACTCGGTCCCGCCAAGTGTCGCCGTTTCGTGATCCCGGATCGACGGCGCCACCATCAAGTGTTTTTCCAACCACAAGCCCCCGAGCAGCACTAGTGCGATGGAACGGAAGATGATGGGCGTCACTTTCGGCTTCCGTCCGATCAGGCCCGCAAACGGCACCACGAAACACATGACGATCAACAGGGCCGACCACTTACCCCATGGCTCTTCGGCTCGGTGGATGATCCAAGCCTGCTCCCAGGGAAGTTTTCCGTACCAGATCACCAGGTACTGAGCGAAGAACAGGTATGCCCAGAACACGCCGAACGCGAAAGTGAGTTTACCGAGGTCATGGAGCTGCTGGCGGCCCATCGCCTTGTCCAGCACCCCGCCCCCTGCCTTCAGGAAGGTCACCGCGATTGCCGTGGCCGCGATACCGCTCCAGAAGGCGCCCATGAAAAACCAGGGTCCGATCATCGTGGAAAACCAGTGCGGCTCCAGCGACATGACCCAGTCGTACGAGATCATGCTCAGTACCACCGCATATACGATCACGAATACTGGGCCGAGCCGAGTCAGGCGTCGGTATGAAGCGACTTCTTCGACTTCCTGACCCTGCCACCCTCCCGTAAGACGCTCGCGCCAGGCCTCTCGCCCCGCGTCGGCATCGGGGTGTCCGCTCGTCAGGCCCATGTCCGGCCTGAGCGCGAGGTAAGCGAAGTAGAGAGACACCCCGAATAGAACCAGCACTCCGATCACATTGCGGGTCAGCAAGAACGGCATATTGAGGTACGCCGCCTTCTTCTGGAGAATCGGATCGCTGGCCACCTCCGTGATCCACGGAAAGTACGATTCCCCAAGCGTGAGCATCGGCAAGAACATCACGAACGAGATCGGAAGGAACGCCACGAACGCCAAGCTCACCCGCCGAACCGACCAATTCCACTTCGCCTTCGTAATCCACGTCACAACCGCGAGCAGCATCGCTCCCATGGCGATGTTCGTGAAAAACAACCAGTTCGAAACGTACGACTGCCAAGCGCGGTCGGCATCGATCATCAGCGCGAAAACAAACCCCGCGAGGCCCAGTACGAACATTCCGAGGAACACCCTGTCGGCCGTCTTCGAACGGGCGAGATACTGAATCGGGATCTCCGACGGGACATGAATATGACTCATCGGTTTACTCCGCCCCCGCCGGCGTATTGCCGGCCTGGACCTGCAGCACACGCACGTAGTTCACGATGTTCCAGCGGTCGAAGTGACTGACCTGGTGCCCCCAGGGCGGCATGAGCCCTCGGCCCACACGAATGATCCCGTAGATGTAGCCGTCGCTATATCCGGCCACGCCCGGCCCGGAAAGGTTGTACGCGGCAAGAAGTCCATACTTCTCGATGATCTTGGCCCCGGAACCCACACCCGCCTCACCGTGACAGGTCGAACAGATCCGATTGAAGAGCACCTCACCCCGATCGAGTGACGCCTGGTCGGCCGGAACCGGGTTCGGGAGGTTCTGCACCACCGGTGTGAACAGGTCCGCTTGTGAAAATACGGCGGGCATGAGCCCCATCTCGGGCTGTCCCGTGTTCAGCCGAAAGGGTCCGGGTGTGTTGTTCCCTGATGCGAACGGGACGCTGTTCTCGGGCGGCGCAATCGTGTTCTCATACGGATCGAAAGACCTCGAGATGCGCATGTGACGGCCGGCGAGATTCGCGAGGAAGTCGTCCAGGGGTGAACATCCGCTCAACACGATGAGCACGAGGCCGAAGCATGTGCGCCCTACGAGGTGGCTCATCGCCCCCAGGTCACGACGTCTCGGCCGGCCGCGGACGGTGCTGAACTTCAGTGGCGTTCTGGCGCTCATTGGTCACCCCCTTGCCCACCTGCACCCGCGATGGCCCGTGGTCGATTCGTGGTCGGCAACACCTCCTTGAGCTCCGCGATAGCGATCGGCGGAATCAGTCGAGTGAAGAGGAGGAACCAGAACCCGAACCACGCGAAGCTTCCCAACAAGATGCCCATCTCCACCGTGGAGGGCCGGTAGACCCCCCAAGCGAACGGTTCGTATTCGTGGTGGAGCGAAGTGACGATGATCACGTACCGCTCGAACCACATGCCGATGTTGACGAAGATCGAGATCGCGAACAGGGCGGGAATGGAATACCGCACTCTCTTGAACCAGAGCATAACGGGGACTATGCCGTTACAGGTGAGCATGATCCAGGTGGCCCACCAGTACTGCCCGAACAGGCGTGCCCAGAAGGCCGCACGCTCCACCTCTTCACCGCTGTACCACGCCATGAAGAACTCTGAGAGGTACGCATAGAAGACGATCATCGACGTCATCAAACACAGCTTTGCCATGGCGTCGTAGTGCTTCGTGGTCAGGTAGGCCTCGAGCCCGAACACCTTGCGAAGCGGCACCGTCAGCGTGATCACCATCGCCACACCGGAAAAGATGGCGCCGGCCACGAAGTACGGAGCGAAAATCGTGGTGTGCCAGCCAGGCACGATGGCCACCGCAAAGTCCCAGGACACCACGGAGTGCACTGAGAGGACCAGCGGCGTCGCGAGGGCAGCCAGGAAGATGTACGCCTTCCCGAAGTGGTGCCACTCGCGATCCGTGCCGCGCCAACCGAGCGAGATGACCTGGTAGAGCTTCTTCCGAAAGCCCGACGCCGCGTCCCGCGCGGCCGCCAGATCCGGTATGGTGCCCAGGTAGAAGAACACCGCTGAGACCGTGAAGTAGGTGGTTACGGCGAAGACGTCCCACACCAACGGAGACCGGAAGTTCGGCCAGAGAAAGCGGCTGTTCGGATACGGGATGAGCCAATAGGCGTGCCAAACCCGTCCCACGTGGATGAGCGGAAACAGTCCAGCGGTCATCACGGCGAACACGGTCATCGCTTCGGCCGCACGGTAGATCGACTGGCGCCACGGCGCTCGGAACAGAAAGAGGATGGCGGAAATCAGCGTGCCCGAATGTGCGATACCGACCCAGAAGACGAAGGTGGTGATGTAAACACCCCACCCCACCGGGCTCGTGAGCCCGGTGACACCAATGCCCTTGATGACCTGAATGCCCCACGAGTACCCCCCGACACCCATCCCCGCGAGCGCCAGTGCGAGGAGCGCCCACCAACCCTTACCAGGACGGCCGAGCGACCTCAGGACGTCCCGGTTTACCTCGTCGAGCGACTGAACGTCGGGGTGCGTGAGCGCGCCGCGCTGTACTTCGGTCGCGGTGCTCATCAATGCTCCCCTGAATCCACTTCGTGGAACGTCACCTTCTTCAAATAACTCACCGCCGGTTGGGTATTCACGAGTTCGTCCAGCACTCGGTAGGCCCTCTCATCGTGCGAAGCGAGTGCGACGGCCGACCCGGAGTCACGGATGTTGCCGAACACGATCGCTTCTGCCGGACAGCTCTGCTGACACGCCGGAATGATCTGTCCGTCCGTGATCGTGCTTCCTTCTACGGCGGCCCGGTCCTGGTGCTCCCGAATCCGATGGATGCAGAAGGAGCATTTTTCCATAATCCCGTTCTCGCGAACGGTCACGTCGGGGTTCAACTGCCAGTTGAGCGGCTCCGGGATGTGGCCCAGACCCTCGTAGACGGGCTCTTCACCGGTGTAGGTGTACCAGTTGTAGACCCGAACTTTGTATGGGCAGTTGTTCGCGCAATATCGAGTCCCCACACAGCGGTTGTAGACTTGAGTGTTGATTCCGTCGGGCGTGTGGTACGTCGCAAAAACCGGGCACACCGGCTCGCACGGAGCGTTCCCACAATGCTGACAGATCATGGGTAAGAAGCGCACGTCGACCGGTCCAGCATGGCTCGCATCAACCGTCTCGTAATACCGCTCCAAACGAATCCACCCCATGTCGCGGCCCATCGTAACCTGGCTTTCGCCGACCCATGGTACGTTGTTCTCCGCCTGACAAGCCGTCACGCAGGCGCTACAGCCGGTGCACTTGTCCAGGTCGATCGCCATGGCCCAGCGGGGCGTGTCCTCCTCGCCATACTCGCCGTATTGGCTCCCCGGGAGCGGGAAGTCCGTGGCGAGACCCTCGGTCTCCACAGGTACGAACCCGCCGCCCCCCTGGAGCTCCTGGAGCGGGCCGTGCTCGTCCTCCTCGGCGCCTATCTCCGCGCCGAGGCCAGCCAGCGCAACGGCCGGCGTAATGGGCCGATTGCTCTGCGAGTCCGACCCGGCGATCGACGCCAGTGCCCGACGCTCTCCGGTCGCCTGGACGTCCACCTTCGTCACGAAGTGAACCAACCCGCCGGAAAGTGCTTCGGCCTCACTCGGGAGCAGGTCCAGAGCGTTGACGCCATTCCCGTCGGCGAAACGACCCGCATCAGTGTGCCCGCTGCCCATGGCCAACGCGATCACGTCCTCCCGAATCCCCGGATAGGTCCAAACGGGCGCCTCCACCGATCCGTGCTCCGTGGACAACACCACCACATCTCCGTTGCGGATGCCCATGGCCTCCGCGCGGTCGGGATGTATTTCGACCCACGAATGCCAAGTGATCTTGCTGACGGGGTCCGGCAACTCCTGAAGCCAGGGGCGATTGGCATTCAGGGCACCGTCGCCGTACCGGGACGAGGGGTAGACCATCAGATGTAGATCCCCCGCCCCATCAAAAGCCGGCGGGTCGAACACGAGCCCACGATCGGGCTGGCGAAGTGACTCCGCCGACCCCGAGGGAGTGACCCCGACCTGCGCGACACCCGTCCGAAGCGACTCGTGCCAGAAGGCATCTGCGTCGGCGGCCCCGGCCGTGGTTGCGAGGTCCGCCCAACGGGTGCGCAAGTAATCGTAGAAAGTCGCCGATCCGAGGTCCTGCCCCATCTGGGTCGCAACGGAGAGAAGCACGTCTCCCGTCTGTTTCGAATCGAAATG
Source organism: Longimicrobiales bacterium (assembly GCA_029941275.1). Lineage (GTDB taxonomy): Bacteria > Gemmatimonadota > Gemmatimonadetes > Longimicrobiales > Gaopeijiaceae > UBA822. The sequence goes on from JAPYQK010000012.1 coordinate 13,448, forward strand.
GGGAACAGGACGCATGGCTGGCTGCCGTACCGCCCACTGGCCGGGGCGGGACGTAGCGTCGCCCCACGCCTCGAGAAAGTGCCGGTCCGGAAGAATCAGATCCGCCACCGCCGCAGTTTCGTCCATGGCGGACGCGAACGACACCTTGAAGTCCACGCTGCTGAACGCCTCACGAAAGCCGGAAGAGGCGGGCAAGGCATAAACCAGGTTGCTGCCGTGAACCAACGCCGCGCCAACTTGACCGCCACTCATCGCCGTGATGGCCTGCTCCATCGGTCCGAATCCGGAGGACGGTGCTTCGAGTTGAGGCGCGTCGTAGTGCACCGTGGTCCCGACGTTGCCCGAAACCCAATTCAGGATCGCCACCGCGACGTTGGCCGCCGTTGCACCACGATGCAGCCCGGCGACGCCTGGACCGAGGGCCAAGCTCGGGCCCTCGCCGAAACGCTCTGCGAGTTCTCGAATGCTTTCAGCTTCCACACCCGTGACGCTAGCGACGTTTTCCGGGGTGTATGCAGCCACGATGTCGCGATACGGGCCGGCACTGCCGCCACCGCCCGACAGAACGTTCGCCATCGCAAGCGCCACGAGAGCCTCGCTTCCGGGCTGAATCGGAAGCCACTCGTCGGCGTTCTGACCGGTCAGAGAAAGGCGGGACCCAACGAAGGCGAAGCGCCCCTTAGCGCCCCCCTCACCCACACCACTCATACGCGCGAAACCGCGTCCGTCCCGGACCGGCGAGAGCCAACTCTCGAGGAAGTCCGCTCCGAAAGAGACCAGGAAGTCGGCTTCCTCCAGATCGTACCAAGGAACGACATCGCGCCCGAAGGTGATCCGACTCGCCTCGCGGAGGGGGGCCTCCGCCAACGGATCGTATCGGACTACCTGGCCACCGGTCGAACCGGCGAAGTCCGACATGAGCCCTGACATCGAAGCACCGGGCGATCCAGTGAACAGGTAGTAGTCACCCGCTGCCCCCAGACGCTCGGCCATCATCTGTTCGGCGTCTTCCCAGGAAATCGACTGGAGTTCACCACCCTGGCGGAGCATCGGGCCCGTAAACCGATCCGGGTTGTAGAGCGCTTGAAGACTCGAGTGGCCACGCGAACAAAGTGACCCTTGAGAGACGGGATGCGTGGGGTTGCCCTCGACCTTCACGACGCGCCCCTCACGCGTACGCACCCACATCCCGCATCCAGCCTCGCACTCTCCACAGACCGTCGTGTACCAGGTCGCGACACCAGGTGTGATTTCTTCTGGGGGCACGACGTAGGGAAGTAGCCTCTCCACCCTCTCGGTCGAGCAGCCCAGAACGCCGGCGCCGGCGCCACTAGCGCCGACCACCTTCAGAAAATCACGTCTTTTAAGTCCGTCAGTCATTTCAGCAAGCTCGGAAGTCCGTCAGTCATTTCAGCTTTCGGAATCAATAGTGGCAGACGGCGCAGTCCCGGGAGACGCTGCGCTCGACGTGGCAACTGACGCACCAGCCCATCGAAAGGGGCTGGTTAACCTCTTCGATCACGGTCATCTCTTGAACATCACCGTGGCAGGTCGCGCAGTCGACTTGAGCCGCAATGTGCCTCATATGCGGGAAGTGGACGTGGTCCGGTACTTTGTAAATGCGAACCCAGGGGATCGGCTCCTGATTTTCCGAGTAATCCACGAGCTTCTGGATCTCGGCTTGTTGCCCTTCATCGGTTCCACGGATCATCTGGTGGCAACCCATACACGTCGCAACAGGCGGGATCCCCGCATCGACCGACCGCTCCGCCGAGAAGTGGCAGTACTGGCAGTCGATCTGATCCACGCCGGCATGGATGGTATGGGGAAACGCGATCGGCTGGTCCGGATCGGGGTCTTCGGCGACGACAGCCGCGCCACTTTCCTGCGCCTGTAAGAAGGCGGGGAAGGTAAGAATTGCCAGGGCGACGACGCACGCACCTATCCATCGCTTCGTCATATACTTTGCCGCGCGGATGGGGGTGGGTGGGTGTAGGATTCCGCTGGTGTGAAACGGCGAAAAAGGTATCTGAGCCTCCATATCGTGTCAACGCGGCCTCGTGCTCAAGAAAACGTTCATACCAGTCTACAAAAACAGTGTATATATAAGAACCTTTTGCTCGTACTCGTGTTTTATCCCCCGCATTCATGGGACTTCCGACGGTGGGACGGAGAGTGACTTTGACCGATATCGCGACTATCACAGATACTCCACCTTCACTCGCCCTGCTTGAGAGTTTGATCAGCGAGGTCGAAGAGGTCTTCCATGGCAAAGAAGAGGTCGTGCGTCTCGCGGTCGCTGCGCTGCTCGCTCGCGGCCATATCCTCTTCGAGGATGTGCCCGGAGTAGGAAAGACCACGCTTGCTCACGCTCTCGCGACCGCTCTCGGGCTTTCGTTTCGCCGCATTCAATTCACGAGCGACCTCCTCCCGTCCGACGTGCTCGGCGTATCGATCTTCAACCCCCGCACGTCTGAATTCGAGACGCGGCTTGGACCCATCTTTACCAACCTCGTCCTAGCAGACGAAATCAACCGCGCCCCCCCGCGGACCCAGAGTGGTCTTCTCCAGGCAATGGAGGAGGCGCAGGTGAGCTTGGACGACAAGACGTTCGAATTGCCGCAGCCGTTCATGGTGATGGCGACCCAGAATCCTTTGGAACACCACGGTACATATCCCCTCCCGGAGAGCCAGGTAGACCGATTTCTGATGCGGTTGACCATCGGATACCCGGGTGAGGATGCCGAGCGAAGGATTCTCATGGAGTCCACCACCGACGATCCCTGGGAAAAACGCATTCAGGCGGTTCTTCGACCTGGGCAGGTTCTCGCGCTCCAAAAGGAAGTGTCTCGGGTCGGGGCGGACGAGTCCCTGGTCGGGTACGTCATGGCCATCGTCCAGAGGACCCGCATTGAGCCACGACTTCAAATGGGTGTGAGTCCCCGTGGCGCGATCGGTCTGCTCGCCGCCTCTCGGGCCTTCGCCCTTCTAGGTGGCCGTGACTATCTAGTGCCTAGTGATGTCCAGAAGCTCGCCGTGCCGTGTTTGGCTCATCGAATCCTTCCGGTAAGAGCGAGCGCCGCCAGTCACGAGGCTCACGAAGAAGCCGCAGGGATCGTACGAGACATCCTCAAGGACATTCCCGTCCCGGTCTAAGAAGAGGGCTCGCACCAGCGATGAATAGTCGGACCAGCGATGAAGAGAAGGACTAGAGAGGCCTCTTGACCGTCTTGCGAACGATGTGGAAAAGGCTCAGGGGCTGGCGACGGATCCGCTTCACGACAGCCGGTACGTTGTTCAGCATGGGATCGCTCGCCATCGGGTTCGCTGCCGTCAACACCGGGAACAACCTCCTCTACCTTCTTCTGGGAGCCATGCTCGGATTCATCGCCTTGTCGGGATGGCTCTCCGAGAGAATCCTGCTCCGTTTGGAGATCCGAAGGCGTACCCCACGGGGCTCCACGGTGGGAAGGCTGACGCGGATCACGTACCACGTGACCAATCGGAAACGGAGATTCCCCACGCTCGCCGTCTACCTGATCGAAGAGGGGCTCCCGGTACCGGCCTTCATCAGTCGGGTCGGAGCCGGCGATTCTGTCGCGGTGGCATCGGAGAACGTCTTCGTTCAGCGAGGCGTTTTCCCACTCGAGACGCTGACCCTCTCCACCTCGTTTCCGTTCGGGCTCTTTACGAAGGAACGTGACGTTCCTCTGGAGGGCGAACTCATCATATGGCCGAGATCCGACCGGCCGGTGCGCCTTCCGGCCCCGCAGGGGGGACGAGGCAGCCAACAACTCTCCGACTCTTCGGGAAGTGCACCCGGCGCGCGCGGTGAGTACCGCGGCTTACGGGAGTACCGGATAGGAGATGACCCGCGGGATATCCACTGGAAGACCACAGCAAGACTCGGGACGCCCGTGACCAAGGAGTACGACCAGGACACCACCGAAACCGTACGGATCTGTCTCGACACGCGGGCGGAGCCGGGCGATGCGGCCGAAGCGGCCATCGAGGTCGCGGCTTCGATTGCCGCCCTGGCCTATCGGACCGGCCGCCGCTTCGGAATCACGACATGTACATACGATCTCGCGCCCGACTCCGGCTCCGGTCAGCTAGAGAGCTTACTCGAGCTGCTAGCGCGAGTGGACTTCGATCCGTCCGTTCCCGACTTGGCACCGTCCGTCGACCCGATGCGTTGTATCCTCGTTTCTCTTTCGAGTGGCCGAAAAGGCTCATACGGGGCGTACGTCGATCCCTCCGCCATCTCGGAGGGAGGCGCCGGCACACTGGCGCGCACGATACACGCCGGGGCGGATGAAGAGGAGCGGATGGCCGGATGAGCCCCGATCTCCTCCACCGCCGCTTGGTGGTAGGCATGGGCATGGTCTCCCTCGCAGCTTTCGCGGGCGGAGCCGGATTCGAGCCCGTCAGCGCAATCCTGGCCGCCGTTGCCTTGATTCTGGCTTTCGTCTGGCAGCCTGGAACGGAGCTCTCCGTAAGGCTTGAGCGTTTTTGGCTACCGGTCGCCTCGGTTTTGGTGCTGCGGTCCCTATACCACTGGTTGATTGTCGGCGACGACGTCGTGGTTCCGGTGGTGGACTTGCTGCTCCTCCTCCTCTGTGCGGAAGCGCTCCGATGCCTCGAGGCAAAAAACGACGCCCGTCTCTACACGCTTACCTTCGCTTTGCTACTGGCTTCTACCGCATACCGTCCGGGAGTTTTGTTCGCACTGGCCTTTATCGCCTATGTGGTGCTGACTACCGTCGCGCTCGTCGTGGGGCACTTGAGGAGAACGTCAGAACAGCACGGTGTGCGCGAAAATTTGGTGGGTCGGCCATTCCTGATCGGGATGGCGGGGCTCTCTGGATTCACCCTGTTGATGAGCGGCATGGTGTTCCTCGCGTTCCCGAGATTCTCGAGGGGATGGGCTGCCCGCGGCGAGGTGACCGCCACCTCCATCGTGGGTTTTTCAGATGAGGTTTCGCTCGGGACTCACGGATCGAGAATCTTAGCCAATCCCGAAATCGTGCTCCGCGTGGAGTTCCCCGACGGAACACCCGACAACCTTCTGAGCCTCCACTGGCGGGGCCGCTCATACGACCGTTTCGACGGCGTGCGCTGGAGCCGGTCACGCGCACTTCCGCCGGCAATCGGCCCGGAGCGATGGTACCGGGCCTGGGGACCAGGCCGGGTGAGACAACAGATCTACGCCGCGCCCCTCGATGTGGATGTGCTCTTCGCGCTCCACCCTTTGCTCGAGGCTCGCTCCGACAACCCGAGAATTCAGCCGCTCTTCGACAACGCTGGAGACCACATATATTGGGGTTCCGGCGCCCCGTCCTACGAGGTTCTGTCCGTGGCGGACCCGCCGGCGCCGGAGGCACTTCGTCAGGCACGCTCAGGTTTTTCGCCCGCCCGACGCCACTACACTCAACTGCCCGACCTTTCCCCGGATGTGGGCGCGCTCGCCGACTCGCTCACCCAGGGCCTGAACAACACCTACGACAGAGTGGCCGCGATCAACGACTACTTTCACCAGGAGTTCGACTACACACTCGAACTTCCTGGTTCAGCCCGGGAAGCCACGCTGGAGTACTTCCTGTTTGAGCGTGGTGAGGGCCACTGCGAGTACTTCTCTACGGCCATGGTGGTCCTCTTGCGGAGCATAGGGATCCACTCGCGGGAAGTGAACGGCTTTCTCGGCGGACGCTGGAACGACTTCGGTCAGTACCTCGCGGTGACACAGAACGAAGCCCACTCGTGGGTGGAGGTCTGGTTCCCCGGATTCGGCTGGGTCGAGTTCGACCCCACACCAAGCGGAGCCGGCTCGTCAGCCGCGGTCACGTCCTGGCTGTGGCCGGGCCGCTTCTTGTTCGACGGACTCCAGCACCGCTGGAACAAATGGGTCCTCGACTACAACCTGGATTCACAATCCGGACTGTATCAGCGCATTTCGGAGTTGCTCCGCCGACAGCCACCCGAGAACGCAGTGTCTTCGGATCAGGCACCGGAGACGCAGTTCGACCTGAACTGGATGATGGTTCTCTTGCTCGTCGCTGGCCTGAGCGGGCTGATCCTTCTAAGGAGGTCCCGTCGGGGGCCACCCGAGGTGGAGTTCTACCTAAAGTTCCGAGAAAGTTGCCGCCGCGCCGGCTTCCGGGCGGACGTGGGCGTAGCTCCACTCTTGCTGCTCGATGAACTCGCGAGTGTCGGGCATCCCGCTCACACGAGGGCCCGGACCGTCGTCGACTACTATCTCCGCTCCCGCTTCGGCGGACAGGAGTTGGACGCCGCTGAACGACAGAAAATGAAGGAGGGGCTCGCCGAGGTGCGACGTGCCCTACGCCGAACGCGCGCGCCCACCTGACCCTTGGCTGGTGTTGCGGAGGTTTCTCGGCCGTTCGATCACCGATGCATCCGGACCGGCAACACCACACTAGATACCGTTGCCGCTGACCGGGTACCCGGTCATAGCGGGAGAATAGAGGCGATGCTACTGTGTTGGTACGATGAATACAGTGAACGAATCGTCTAGCCCCGCACCGCTCTCGAACGGTGAGCACCTCGCCACCATTAGCCACGACGGCAACTTCTGGGAGGTTTACCTGGAGTTTCAGGACGACCCCAGGGGTGGAGCGGGCTACCGAGGTCTCCTCTGTTTCCTCCCCTCTACCAACACAGAGGGGAGATCAGCATGGCGGACAACCACCATTCTGATCGAGTCATCCTACGAGGAAGTGGTGACCAGGGCTCGCGCGTTCGAGGATTTCCAGCTTCAGGGCCTCCTCCGCTCCGTACTCCCCGAATCGGAGTGAGCTTGTGGCCCGGTGGGCTACCCGCCGGCTGGCCCACCGGCGGGACTCAGGCCTCCCTGACCCAGCGAACGATCTCCGGCAGAGTCGGCCGCTTTCCTTGCATCAGGATTCCCACCCGGTAGATACGGCCTGCTACCCAAGCCACGACCCAAATCGCGACGACCATCAAGAGCAGGGACAAACCGACCTGCCATAGTGGGGCACCCGCCATGAAACGTGGAAACATCAGGATCGGCGAGAAGAACGGTACGAGGGAAAGCGACGTCGCCAAGGTACTGTGCGGATTCTCGATGATGGGTGCCAAAGCGATCATCGGGATGACCAGGAGAATGGTGACCGGGATCTGGGTCTGCTGTGCTTCTTCATCGCTCGAGCACATGGCGGCCACCGCCGCGTAGAGGGACGAAAACAGGAAATATCCCAAGACGAAGAAGGTCAGGAACAAGACCAGCCCTCCCGCCTGGGGGATCACATCCAGGGCTTCCTGGATCTCCGAGAACTCGGGCTGAACCGCCAGGAGGTATGGAAGTCCAAACGTGAGCAAGAGTAGCCCGCTCAACACCCAAATGCCGAGTTGAGTCAGACCCACCGCACCCACGCCGAGAATTTTCCCCAACATGAACTGTCCGGGTCGGACGGCTGAGATGATTACCTCGACGATGCGTGTGGTCTTCTCCTCGAGCACGGCCCGCATGACCTGAATGCCGTAGATGAGAAGGGTCATGTAGAGCATGAAAGCCCCCGCGAAGCCGGCGAGCAGAGCCGCATCTCGGTCGTTCCCGTCCCCTGCCTCCCCTCCGAGACCCTGATAATCGACTTCACCACCATCGAGGAGAGCCCGTGTGTTCTCAGTATCGGAAGCGTCGAGAAGGCGCACCTCGAGCGCCGATTCTACGACCGCCTGTCGGATCCAGACCCTGCGAAGGGTACTGGGTGTGTCAGCGCTTCGGAACACGGCTCTACCGGCCGACAGCGTATGCTCATCCAGCACCAGATAGCCGAAGATCTCCCGATCCTCAACCCTCCTGTCGAGCTCCTGCGCTGCCCCTTCGGAATAGACGACCCGTTCGACTTCCAGCGTCTCTCCCAAACGTTCTTCGACCAGATCGTACAGAACATCCGTGCGGTCCATCACCGCGATCCTGCTTTCCCGCTCATCGTTCCGCAGTTCCAGGAGAACCGGAACCGCGATTATACCGATCATGAACAACGGCCCGGCGATGGTGCCGAAGATGAACCACTTGTTCCGGACCTTTTGCAAGTATTCGCGTCGAATGACCGCCATCACGATCCTCATGCCGCACCTCCCAGGCCCTCGTAACCAGCCGGAAGCCCCGCCTCAGCGGCGGCTTCGTCGCCCACATGACGGACGAACACTTCGTGGAGCGTAGGCTCGACGATCTCAAAACGCCTGATCTGGACACCGGCGTTCAGAGCCGCGCGGAGAAGCGCCTGCGGATCCGCCCCGTCCCGCAGGCGGACACGCACGCCGGCGGCCATGGGCTCGACCGCCTCCACGTCCGGTCCTCCGAGCCACGCATCGTCGCCTTCGTAGTCCACGGCCACGGCCCCGCTGCGCTCGCGCCGTTTGATTTCCCTCAAGTCTCCGTCCAGAACCTTCTCCGCCTTCGAAATCAGGCAAACCGATTCGCAGAGACGCTCCGCCTGCTCCATGAGGTGGGTCGAGAAGACGATCGTCGTGCCTCGCGCGTGGAAATCCCGAACGATGTCTTCGAGCACGTCCTGGTTGATCGGGTCAAGCCCGCTGAATGGTTCGTCGAGAATCAGCAACTCCGGATCGTGAATCACGGTCCCGATGAACTGGACCTTTTGCTGCATACCCTTCGAGAGGTCCTCGATCCTCTTTGGCGCCCATTCGGGAAGGCCCAACCGCTCCAACCACGCCGTCGCACGTTTCCGGGCGATGGCGCGTGTCATCCCCCGAATTTCTCCCAGAAACTCGAGTTGTTCGATCACCTTCATCTTCTTGTAGACGCCGCGCTCCTCGGGTAGGTATCCAACCCGCCCGCCCACAGTATCCGATGATTCACCCAACAGCGTCACGTTGCCCCGGTCGGGACGTAGGATGCCCATGATCATCCGAAGCGTCGTGGTCTTGCCTGATCCGTTGGGTCCCAGGAGTCCGTAGATACTGCCGCGCGGGATCTCCAGAGTCAGATCCGACACGGCGACATGAGATCCAAACTGTTTGGTTACCCCATCGAGGAGGACCGCTGAGTCAGACCCCGACGCGTGGTTTGTGGAAGATTGGCTCAACGATTCCTCCGATCGAAAGTCATGCCCAAGATTTAGTTGAAGGAGTAGGGTTGGTGGCCCCCGGGGCCATAGCCCGAATGCCCCTCCCCCGAACCTCTCCGGTGGTCATACGAAACCCACTCCTCATGTCTTCAGCGGAGGGGTCATTCCAGTCCACACGATTCGTTTTCGTTCATCGTGTCGAATGATAACCACGAGCGCACGCGGCAGGATTTCCTCACCTGAGGGGCACCGAACGATCCGACCGGTTGCCGCCCTTGGCAATCGCGGTAGATTTTGCCTGCTATCCTGCAAAATCCCAGGAGGACAGATGGCCATCTATCGCACTCTCTACTATACCGATGTCTCCATCGGAGTGGGTGGGCGTATCACGATTCCACAGGGTCTGCGAGACGACTTGCGACTCTCGGCCAAGGACTCCCTCACCGTGCGCGTCGAAGAGACTTCCGACGGTCGACGCCAGATAGTGATCTGGCGCGCAGAGGAGCAGGACGAAGAGTCCTGACCGACTCCGGGGTCCATCTCGCTCCCTGAGGGTTGGCGTCCCCAAGATCTGTCCCCCCTACGGATCGGCGTCCTCGAGGTCGATCCAACGGATCAGCCCCGCAAGCACAGACGTACCATCGTGGTGCCACCAAGGCGGTGGCCAAGGGGCCTTCTCGAACGAGGTGACCCGCGTGGCACCCACTGCGGAGAGCATCTCGGCCAAGCGTGGAAGGCGATCTTCCGCAGCCTCGATCGCCACGGTCTGTAGATAACGCCCCACCTCCGTCAACGAAGCAGCGACGTCACCGAGGTCTGGGGTTGGAACAACGGACACCACCCGGTTGAGACAGGACGGCACGAAGCGCAATTCGTCCTCGAGGATCACGGTCCAGAAGCTCTCGGCAGACCGGAAAACCCGGACGCCGCTCCCGGACGCCTCGCGGAGTTCGGCCGATCCCCTCATCTGGTGAACCGCCGAAGCGTCCGTAGCGGTCAGCTCCCCTGCGGGGAGCTCCACCTCCAGATCTGCCATGGCGGAGGCCAACAGCTCGGCCCACTCGCCGGGGTCGACCGACCCTCCCTCTTCCACGAAGATGGCGTGTGGAGAGACGCAGCCCCGTTGATCGAACATCGACACCGCCCGCGCGGCGGATCGGGCCACACGAGGTGCGTGCTCAACACTGAGTCTCTCACGGCCCACCAACCCCACGCTCAAGCGGTGGTGATGGGCGATGAACTTCGTCGTGACCGGCGTACGCGCCCGGAGCGAGGCCACCGCCTCGTTGCCGCCGTACGCCACCACCGCTTCGGCTCTCTGCAAGGCGAGGCCCTCCAATGGGGATGCACCGCCGGGCCAATACGCCACGGCCACGGCGTCCGACAGGAGGGGGGCCTCCTCGGCGAGCGCCTGGGCAAAAAGCACCGGCAATACAACGTCGCCCAGACCCGGCTTGAGGAGGACCGCCGACTTCACCAGAAGGGCGCGGATCATCGACGTTACACTGACCCCGGGGACCGTCCCCGCACCGACGTGAAAAGTCAGCTGCGGACCCCTGGCGCGAACCCTCCGACCCTCACCGAGTCGTCGGAACCCGTCCAGAACACCCGGGTCCTCGAGTTCCCTCGACAGGAGTTCGGTGAGGCGCTCGCCGGTCCAGTCCTTCGCCATGCCCGTCAGGATCTCCGAGGCCATCGCCTTGGAGATACCCGCCGTGGGTCGAAGCAAGTCGATCGCCTCTCGGCGAAGGGAGTCCGAGGCGTCGAGGAAACGATCCGCCACTCGACCGATTCCGATCACCACGTCACTTGACGGCACACCGGCCAGTCTCGCACCTGCCTCGCTCAGAGCCACCAGGAGTTGCTCGGCGGCGTCACCAGACCACACTGGGTAACGAACGGCGACATCAGCGACCTGGTCTTCAACGACCTGATCTTCGGCGACCTGAACGGTTTCCCAGACGAAGGGTTCGGAGGTATCGAACGATTCGCCCCAGGAAGGTGGGAGACAGCAAGCGTCGAATGGGCTCTTCACGACCGCACACCCGACAAGAGGTCGTCCATCGCGATGGAACAGCCCCTCGGCTCGGCACCCTGGACCCGGCCGAGCACCTGAAATCCTCCGTCGACCGCGATTCCCAGATCCTCGGTGAGGATGGCTATCACCGACCCCGCGTTCGCCAGATCGAAGTGGCAGAGCAGACCCGGGTTCCCATCCGGAAGAGCCGACAGCGTCTGGGGATCGAGCACCCGCGTTCGGACCCAAGGAGGAGGGACGTGCCGGCGAGCCCCCAGGCCCGCCGCTCCTGCATCAGCCATCGCCGCATCGGAAGCCCCGGCTTCCGACCTCCCCGATTCTGACATCACCGCAACCGGTCCGTCGTAGAACTGCGACAACAACTCGGTCATG
>JAPYQK010000012.1:25031-26496 GCA_029941275.1 Longimicrobiales bacterium
TTCTGACATCACCGCAACCGGTCCGTCGTAGAACTGCGACAACAACTCGGTCATGCCATACTCGTTCACGATCTCGTCGAAGGGGACGCCGTGTGCCTCGGAGAGAGATAAATAGAACTCGGGGCGATCCAGAACCCGGGAGCGGCCCTTGAAACCCCCAGTCTCCATGATCCGTGATCCGGCAGGCAAGTGGAATCGGACACTCCGCTCCTCAAGCCAATCCAGCCAGTGGACAAACGCGAAGGCCGTCCCGGTAAGAAGGATTGGAGCCCCGCGGGCTGTGGCCTCGACCAACGCATCACTCAGTCCGGCGGTGTCGATGACTCCGTCCGCCGTGACGAAAAAACCACCCTCCCCCCCCGACAGCACATCGAGAGCGGCTCCCAACATGAAGCTCAAAGAAGAGTCAGGCACCTCAGCCGGAGAGGGCGTGAGCGCCAGGATCGGTCGTCCTACCGCGCTGGCTCCAGCGGCGTCTGATCCAGCGGGACCCGAATAGAAATGCCGTCTCATGTTCGGAATCATCGAAGCTTTGTACAGATCAAGGTCGAGCACGTGATGCTCTCCCCGGCCCGCGCCCGGGCGCGTGTCTACCGTAGTTCCGCTCGTTCGGAAGACACGCTGCACTTGGGAGACGTCCCCGGACACCAGCAAGACCTCCTTGAACGCCGAAGCGGGGACCCACGGAATTTCGGTCCAGTGCTCCACGGTGAACGGCGTGACACCCCGCTTGTCCGCAAAAGCCGCGTAGACAGAGTTGGTCGCGAATTGATAAGCGAAGACCCGCTGCGCCCACGCGTCGAATACATCGTCGGGCCAGGGCTCGCCGCTACTCTCCCGGAAGGCCACTCCCAGATCGGGTGCTAGGCTGACAAAGGCGTCTGACACGGTTTCGGACTAGACGACGGTTGGAAGGGGAACGCGGGTCGACATCGAAGCTCTACGCAGCGGCTCCCCGCCCCCGCACCGCCCGCCCAGCACGGGCGCCTGTTTGTTCACCATCTCTCAAAGTCACTTGGCCGTTCACCACCACCAAGGGGATGCCGACCGGATACTGATGGGGATCCTCGAAGGTCGCTTGATCCGCCACGGTGCTTGGATCGAATGCCACCAAATCTGCAAAAGCACCGGGCCGGATGACGCCCCGGTCGTCCAGGCCGAGTTTCCGCGCCGGCAGGCCCGTCACTTTGTGCACGGCCAGCGCCAACGAAAGGGCGCCCGAACGAACGTAGTGGCCCATCAAGCGCGGGAACGTGCCGTAACCCCGGGGATGCGGGGAACCACCTGAAAGGGGTCCGTACGGGGCGTACGATCCCCCGTCTGAACACACCATCCCAAGCGGATGTGCCAGAATCTCGGCGGTGTTCTCCTCCGACATTCCGAATCCGATCATGCCCACGCTGTTTGCCTCCTCAATGATCAATCGGACCGCAAGGGCGAACGGCTCCTCACCCCTCTCCTGTGC
>JAPYQK010000013.1 GCA_029941275.1 Longimicrobiales bacterium
CTCTTGCGGCTAGGGCGGGCCGTTCGCCTCCGGCCTGGAGACGGCGGAAAGCGGCCTTCTTGGTCGTACCTCGTGAAGGCCACAGTCCGATGATCGATCCGAGGACGATGATAAACCCACCGTCCCAGATCCACGCCACGAGTATGTTCACCTGGACTTCGAATGTCGCGCGCTGGGCCTGGGGGTCGTTCTCGAACGCTCCGTTCAGATCGTTCACGTTTTCGAGGATCAAGTAGAGATCTTCAAGGAATGTCTCACGGACTCCCACTTCAGTGACGGGCGCGGGCCACGTGAGATACAGGTTCTTCTCCGCCGTGAGCGATCCGATCGGACGGCCATCCTTTTCGACGGTCATCAACGCCACCGCCTGACGAGCCATGTTCTGGCCACGCGGGGAAGACAGTCCCTGATAGGTAAGTGTGTATTCGTGCCCAAAAGGAGACTCGATCGAGATCGTCTCGCCTGGGTCGATCGTTTGAACCACTTCGCGATCGAACGCAGCCCCGGCAAAAGCAGTGAAGATCATCACGACCCCCACGTGCACGATGTACCCTCCCCAGCGGCGCCGATTTCGGCTTACTAGGTGGATGAAGGCCAAAAGATGACCCTCACCCTCGATGCTGGCGCGTGCCTTGGTCCCTTTGACGAACTCGACGATGACGATGGTCATGACAAAAGCCGAGAGACCGAACGTCACCAGGGCCATCGCGTGGTCGACACCTCGTAGGAAGAGGCCCGCGACGACGATCGTGCCCACGATGACCGGCATGGTGAAATTCTTGACGAGATTGCGACGAGAGGCCTTGCGCCATGCGATCACCGGACCGATTCCCATCAAGGCGAGGAGCGCGAGTCCGATGGGCAGATTGACCCTCTCGAAGAAGGGCGGTCCCACGGTCATCGCCTGTCCCGTGAAGCCTTCCGTGATCAGAGGGAAAAGAATCCCCCACATGATCGTACCGGCCGCCGCCAACAGGATGAAGTTGTTGAAGAGGAATGCCGCTTCCCGGGACAGGTAGGACTGAAGGTGGTTCTCACTTTTGAGAAGCGGATACCGCCAAGCCACCAACAGAATACAGATTCCTGTCAGCACACCCATGAACGTGAGGAATATGTAAGCGATCGTGGTGTTTTCAGCGAAAGTGTGCACCGACTCGATCAACCCTGAGCGAGTCAGGAAGGTTGCGAAGATCGTGAGCAAGAACGTGGTCGTCACGAGGCCCATATTCCAGACCTTGAGCATCCCACGATTTTCCTGGATCTGGATCGAATGGAGGAAGGCGGTGGCCGTAAGCCAGGGCAGCAAAGACGCATTCTCCACCGGATCCCAGAACCAGAAGCCACCCCATCCGAGCTCCAGATAGGCCCAGCGCATGCCGAAAATAATTCCGTTCGCTAAAAAGAACCACGAAAGCAGAATCCAACGTCGCGTGATCACGATCCAACGCGTATCCAACTTGCCCGTCAGCAGCGCGGCGATCGCGAACGCGAACGGGATCGTGAAGGCCGTGAATCCGAGATACAACGTGGGCGGATGAATCGTCATCCAATAATTCTGGAGCTGGGGATTGAGTCCCCGTCCATCCGCAGGCGCAAAGGGTAACCGTTCGAACGGATTCACGTCCGCAAAGAGCAGAACCACCACGAAGAAGCTGCAAATCGTGAGGAGCACACCGATCACATAGGGCATGAACTCCCGGTTCTTGGCCCGGTTCGCAAAGGTCGCCAGCGAAGAGAAGAACGAGAGGAGCAGTACCCAGAATACCAACGAGCCGCGTTGGCCGGCCCACAGGCCGGAAACCTTGTAGAAGGTACCCAGGTCGCGGTTGGAATAGTTCGCTACGTACCAGTACTGAAATTGGTCCGTCAGGAAAGCCGTCATGATCCCGGCGGACGTCAGGACAATCAGGAAGAAAAAGGCGTAGACGCTATATTCGGCGCTGAGAACGAGATCTCCGCGCCCCCTCCGTCCGCCGACAAACCCGGCGACCGCACCCCAAAGGCCGATCGGGAGAGCGATCCAGAGAGCGAGCTCTCCCAGGACGATCACCCTAGAAGCTCCTCCTGAGTCGCTTCGTAGCGGCTCCCGCACTTGGCGAGAACGACTGTGGCCTCAAACAGGCCATCTTCCCGGTAGCGGCCCTCCACGACGACGTCCACGATTTCTGTGTCGTTGAAGGTGTCGGGGAGCTTATCACGGTATTCCACACGGAAGGTGATAGACTCGTCTTCGAGATCGGCGACCGTGAAGTGGTGCAGCAGCTCATCCGGCGCCCGCGTCCACGAACCCTGCACGACCCGTCCACTCACCTTCACACCAACCTCGTGGAAGGTTGGATCCTCCGCCACGCGCGCAATCAGCTCGACGGGCGTGAGATAATAAAGCATCGTTTCGCTGACGCCGGTCCAGATGAGGTAGGTGACGACCAAGGCCACACCCCCCAATCCAGCGAAAAACTTACCGTTGTCTCTCATGATGGCGACCCGGTGCGTGTTTAGATGGATGGATGGCCCACCCTTGCTCCCACAGGTTAATATATCCACGCTAGGGGCCAGCGCAAACCATCACGGACAACCGGATACGGATCTCCGGAGCTCTCTACCTCTACGTTATCTAATACGTTGTTATCTAAGTTAATAGAGGGGGGTACAGCGTTCCGAGGTTCCCACGACTTGATCTGGCGCCCGTGCTGGCGAGGTAGAGCGGGCCAGGAATTCCTCGTCAGAGCGGAAGTCGTATCCGGACTCTCCCACGGTGATTTCATCACCGCCGACCGTTACAGTGTTCTCGAAGGATTGAGCGAACGCGAAAATACCCCGAAACGACACACTTATAGCCAAGACAACTAAAAACTTGTCCCCATTATCTAATCCTGTCACATAGGGTAGGAATAACTAAGAGCGTAGAGGGATCAGAACTGTCCAGATCCCCCGCGGAGGGAAGGCGAGACTCTCCAAACGTCAAAATGGGAAAGCCCCCAGCGCGTACCCTATCGTGGTGCCTCAACGAGGCAAAGTACTCACCCCCATCAAGAAATTATCCACAGATCGGGCGCACTGGCGTCCCTCACGGATCGCCCAGACGACGAGGGACTGACCCCTGCGCATGTCCCCGGCAGTAAAAACTTTGTCGATTGAGGTCCGGTACGCCTCAGTGTCGGCCGCGACATTGCCGCTCCGGTCTAGGTCGACTCCGAGCTGTTCGAGCATTCCCTCACGAACCGGGTGCACAAATCCCATGGCCAGCAGGACGAGGTCTGCATCGATCTCAAAGTCAGTGCCCTCAATACGCTCGAGCCTTGGGGTCAGTCGCACCCCATGCAGCGCGCGCACCTTACCGTTATCACCGGAGAACGCTTCAGTGGCCACGCTCCAGTCACGATCGCCTCCTTCCTCCTGAGAAGAGGAAGTGCGCATCTTGAGGGGCCATTCTGGCCACGTGGCCCCCTTATCCTCTTTGCGAGGAGGCTTAGAAAGGATCTCAAACTGAGTCACGGATTTTGCTTTCTGCCGCCACGACGTTCCGATACAGTCGGATCCGGTGTCACCACCACCGATCACTACCACGTGCTTGCCAGTGGCTAGAATCTTCTCATCTGGGAGAGTTAGCTCGCCCGAGTTACGTCGATTCTGCTGTGTAAGGAAGTCCATCGCGAAGTGGATGCCATCTAACTCGCGACCCGGCACGGTCAAATTTCGTGGCCACTCAGAGCCGCCCGCGAGGACGAGCGCGTCGAAAGCCTGCACCACCTCTTGGGCCACGATGTCATGCCCCACCAGGCAGTCCGTACGAAAGACTACCCCTTCGGCCTCCATCTGCTCGATGCGCCGGTCAATCTGGTGCTTCTCCATTTTGAAGTCCGGAATGCCGTAACGCAGGAGTCCCCCGGCCTTGGAGTTCTTCTCGAAAACAGTGACGTTATGACCAACACGCGCTAACTGCTGAGCGCAGGCCAACCCAGCGGGCCCCGATCCAATGATCGCGACTGTACGCCCCGTCTTCAATTGTGCGATATCAGGCCTTACCCAACCTTCCGCCCATGCGCGATCAATGATCGCGCACTCAATTGATTTAATCGTGACAGGGTCGTCGATGATGTTCAACGTGCACGCTTCCTCGCACGGTGCCGGACAGATGCGTCCGGTGAACTCGGGGAAGTTATTCGTGGAGTGAAGCACCTCGAGCGCCTCCCTCCACCGATCCCGGTAAACCAGATCGTTCCAATCTGGAACAATATTATTCACGGGGCATCCCTGATGGCAAAACGGGATACCGCAGTCCATGCATCGTGCGCCCTGGAAGGCCCACTCCTCGTCCGGCAGGCTACCGGTGAACTCACCCCAGTGAGCTACCCTCTCAGCGACATCCGCTCTGTCAGGGTGGCGGCTTGGAAAATCAAGGAAGCCAGTGACCTTACCCATCCCGATAACTCTTCAAGGCACGAGAACGTGACGAGCGTGGGCGGGCGCTTTTCTTCACATCCTCGGACGTCCCGTCGTCACGCATCCTCGTGAGCGCCTTGCGGTAATCGTTAGGCATGACTTTCACAAACTGAGGCAGGTAATCATCCCAGTGATCTAGAATTTCTTTTGCCGTCGCGCTGTCCGTGAACCGCGCGTGCCTGGCAAGCATGGTCTGCAACCTGGCCGCGTCCTGCCCCAACATATCGCGTCCCACTGAAGAAAGTGTGTTGGCTGGGATTCTCTCCGCGAGCGGGCGCAGGTCTTCGACCAACTCCAGTTCGACCATCTCAGGATTTACACGAAGGCTGAAATCGCCCTCTCTGTCTAAGACGTAGGCGATGCCCCCAGACATTCCGGCCGCAAAGTTCCGTCCGGTCGGACCGAGTACGACCACGACTCCGCCAGTCATATACTCACAACCATGGTCGCCCACCCCCTCCACCACAGCCCAGGCCCCGGAGTTCCGCACAGCGAAGCGCTCGGCCGCGACTCCTCGTAGATAGGCCTCACCCGAAATCGCGCCGTAAAGGATGACGTTGCCAACAATCATACTTTGTTCTGGAAGGATTTTGGTACGTTCGGAGGGGTGCACGATCAATTTTCCACCGGAGAGGCCTTTCCCCGCGTAGTCATTGGTGTCACCCAAGAGTTCGAGTGTGACCCCGTGTGCCAACCAAGCACCAAAGCTCTGTCCGGCGGTCCCCGTCAACTTCACGTAGATCGTATCGTCAGGTAGCCCCGCATGCCCGTACCGACGCGCGACCTCCCCGGAGAGCATCGCGCCCGTCGTCCGATCGGAGTTTCTGATAGCGTGCTCCAACCGGATGGGCTTGCCATCCTGTAAGGCGGACATCGCTTCCTCGATCAGCTTCCGGTCGAGCACGTCGTGTAGCTTGTGCTCCTGCTCCTCGGTCTTGCTGACCGCGACCTCCGGACCGACCTCAGGCCGGGCCAAGAGTCTGCTCATGTCCAACCCCTTCGCCTTGAAGTGCTCGATGCCCTTACGCATATCGAGTCGGTCGGATCGTCCGATCATGTCCTTGAAGCGCCGGAATCCTAACTCGGCCATCAGTTCGCGCACCTCTTCGGCGATGAAGAAGAAGTAGTTCACGACATGCTCTGGTTGTCCGGAAAACCGCTTGCGCAGAACAGGGTCTTGGGTGGCCACCCCAACCGGACAGGTGTTCAGGTGGCATTTGCGCATCATAATGCACCCAGAGGCTATCAAAGGTGCCGTCGAGAAGCCGAACTCGTCCGCACCGAGTAGCCCCCCGACGACGACGTCCCTTCCGGTTCGTAGCCCCCCGTCCGCCTGAACTGCAATCCGGCTGCGCAGCTGGTTCAGGACCAATGTCTGATGAGTCTCCGCCAGGCCGATCTCCATGGGGGATCCGGCATGATAGATCGAGGTCCGGGCGCTTGCACCCGTGCCGCCATCCGCACCCGAAATGGTCACCCGATCGGCATGTGCCTTCGCGACGCCAGCCGCGACGGTTCCGACACCGATCTCGGAGACGAGTTTTACACTGACCTGTGCGCGTGGATTCACGTTCTTGAGGTCGAAGATCAACTGGGCCAGATCCTCGATAGAGTAGATGTCGTGATGTGGGGGCGGGGATATCAAGCCTACGCCTGGAGTCGAGTGGCGCACCTGAGCAATGACACGGTCGACCTTGAAGCCAGGTAGCTGACCGCCCTCGCCTGGCTTTGCACCTTGAGCAATCTTGATTTGCATGACGTCAGCGTTGATAAGATAATCTGCCGTGACGCCGAACCGACCCGAGGCCACCTGCTTGATGGCCGACTTCATCGAGTCACCGTTCGGAAGCGGGACGAACCGATCGGTCTCTTCCCCGCCCTCTCCTGTGTTCGATTGTCCACCCATGCGGTTCATCGCGATCGCAAGTGTCGTATGAGCCTCCCGAGAGATTGACCCGAAGGACATCGCGCCTGTGGAGAATCGTTTCACGATTTCCTTGGCCGGCTCCACCTCGGCCAACGGCACGGGCTCGTTGGCTGGGAGGAACTCAAAGAGTCCCCGTGGCGTCATAAGCCGCTGGCTCTGATCGTTGATTTCGGCGGAAAAAGAGCGATAGCGATCCTCTACGTTACCACGCACCGCATGCTGCAGGGCGGCAATCGAGGTCGGCGTCCAGTAGTGCTGCTCTCCCCGCAGCCGGAACTGGATTTCTCCTCCCGGGTCCAGCACACCGTCAAGCTCCGGGACCACAGAAAATGCAGTCTTGTGACGCCTAATCGTCTCTTCGGCTACCTCACGCAGGCCGATGCCCTCGATCGAAGTCCCTGTTCCAAAGAAAAACTCGTCCACGAACTCTTGGTTCAACCCGAGAGCGTCGAATATCTGGGCGCCACAATAGGATTGGTAGGTGGAGATGCCCATCTTCGACATTACCTTCAGGATACCCTTAGCCGCGGCCTTCACGTATTGGGCCTGCGCAACCTCTACGGTGATCCCTGGCAGCTCGCCCCCCTCGACGATATCCCGGACCGTCTCGAACGCCAGGTACGGGTTGATGCCCTCGGCCCCGTAGCCCCCCAGGACGGTGAAGTCGTGGACCGTGTGGGCCTCTCCTGTTTCGATGACGAGTCCGACGAGCGTCCGTAGACCCTGGCGGATCAGGTGGTGGTGCACTGCCCCAATCGCAAGCACCGCGGGGATTGCAAGACGCTCAGAAGAGAGCTGGCGATCGGAGAGGACGATGATGTTGTCGCCTCGTCCAACTGCCTCCTTGGCAGCTTTACGGAGGGAGTCAAGGGCCATCCTCATTCCAGAGATTCCGTTCTCGACGGGATAGGTCATATCGAGGGTCACGGCCCGGAATCGGCCCTCAGCGAACTTGCCGATGCACCGGATCTTGTCCAGTTCCTCGTCGGTTAGGATCGGATGCTTTGCCTCAAGGCGCATGTGCGAGCCACGGTCATCCAAACCCAGAAGGTTTGGGCGTGGTCCTATCATGGAAACGAGACTCATCACGAGCGATTCGCGAATCGGATCGATCGGTGGGTTCGTGACCTGAGCGAATCGCTGCCGAAAGTACTGATAAAGAACCTTGGGCCGGTCAGACATTACCGCGATCGGCGTATCATTGCCCATCGACCCGACAGGGTCTACCCCATCCAATGCCATAGGGCCGATCATGAGTCTGACGGATTCCTGCGTGTAGCCGAAGGCCTGCTGACGATCGAGGAGTGATGCGGACATCGTTGGATGCTGAGCAGCACAATCCGGGAGATCGCCTACCCGGACCTGCGTCCGATCGAGGATATCCTGGTACGGGTGTGCCGTCGCCAGTTCGTCCTTGATCTCTGCGTCGTCGATGATGCGGCCTTGCTCAGTATCAATCAGCAGCATCCTGCCAGGCTGCAACCGCCACTTCTGCACGATCTTTTCTTCCGGGATCTGCAGCACTCCCGTCTCCGAAGCAAGGACGACCAGCCCGTCCTCGGTCACCACATAACGGGAAGGCCGCAGGCCGTTGCGGTCCAGCGTCGCACCGATCTGTCGCCCATCTGTGAATGCTATAGAGGCCGGCCCATCCCAAGGCTCCATCAGGGCAGCGTGATACTCGTAGAACGCCCGGTGCTTCGGATCCATCAGACGATTGCCCTCCCATGCCTCGGGAATCAGCATCATGGTCGCGTGGGCGAGGGAGTATCCTCCCTGTACCAGCAGCTCAAGGGCGTTGTCGAGACACGCCGAATCGGACTGATCTTCGTGGATGAGTGGCCAGATCTTGCTGAGATCATCGCCCAAGACCTCCGAGTGCATCGTGGCGCGCCGAGCGTTCATCCAGTTGAGATTTCCCCGCAGTGTGTTGATTTCGCCGTTGTGAATGATCATTCGAAAAGGCTGTGCGAGCCTCCAGCTCGGAAAGGTGTTCGTCGAGAAACGCTGGTGAACGAGTGCTAGAGAACTCACCAGGTTCTCGTCCAAGAGATCGACGAAGTAGCGCCCTACGTACTTTGCCAACAACATCCCCTTATAACCCAACACACGGGTCGAGAGGGTGCAGATGTAGAAGTCCTGCGTGCCCTCGATCTTCTCCGCGGCGATCTCCGCCTGGCGTCGGATGACGAAGAGCTTCCGTTCGAAGGCATCCTGATCCGAGCAGCCTTCGCCTCGTGCAATGAAGAACTGGCGGATCACGGGCTCGGTGGCGAGGAGGGTATCGCTCAGCCCATCCCTATTGACGGGAACGTCCCGCCATCCCAGGGGCTTTTGACCTTCTGCCTTGGCCATATTTTCGAGCTCAGATTCACAAGCCGCACGGGCGGCGGCGCCACGTGGGAGAAAGACATTGCCAACCCCGTAGTATCCGGGCTCAGGCAACTTGAACCCAAGTTTCTCCGTGGCCCTGACAAAGAAGTCGTGCGGCACCTGAACGAGGATCCCGGCACCGTCCCCAATTGTAGGGTCGGCCCCCACCGCGCCACGGTGGTCCAGGTTGAGCAGGACCTGCAGGCCCTGCTGGACGATCTCGTTACTCCTGAGGCCGTGCATGTTCGCGACGAAACCGATGCCACAAGCATCGTGCTCGTTACGGGGGTCATAGAGACCCTGACGCACAGGGAATCCGTTTCGGTTGGGCTCGCGGATCACCATAGGGTTGGGCGAGTCGGGGAAGACCAGCCAATCTCCGCAGGGGATCCCCTGGGCGGCATCCCTATTCGGAGGTTCAACTCCAGTGTCATGCATCTCCCTACGTTAGGCTCCAACCCTGCCTTCCAACAAAAAATCACTACGATGCAAAAGCTTCCTAACAAAAACGGCCCCCCCACATTGGAGAAGGCCGCTCGAGGAACCGAAATCACTTGCTCAGCTCACCCGCATGGGCTTCCAATGCGCAGGCCACGTCGGCCTCGCTTTCGAGATTCGGGGCAAATGCAAACTCGGACAGGCAAGTTCGGTGAACGGCGAACGCTCATCGGATTCTTACCTGAGACGACCCAAATGCGAGTACCCGCCAGGTATTTTCACTTGATCTCCATGGGCGCGCGAGGCCCCGACAATCTGTCTGTACTTGCCGAATCCCGCCGATGCGGTAGCACCAGTGGCACGTAGGCGAGTTTCACCAAATAATTCCTAAGAATAAGACTTTGTGCTAAAACAGCAAGTGGCGTGGACCACGGTTCAGCCAGAAGGTGCGCGAGTCTCCTTGCCCCGCCGTCCCCCCAATCATAGAATTGCTGCCGTTCCTCGCAGCCGTGACGGCACCTCCCACCATTTGACTTTGACAGCGATGCTTCGCGAAACCCGATCGCTGTGGAGTGCGGCCCTCCTTCTTGCCGTCCTGACTTCACACGGATGCGCCCCAGGGGACCGACCCGACATCCTCGCTCTTGCGACGGCGGGCACCGGAGGTGTCTACTACGTGCTGGGAGGATCGATCGCGGAGCTCTGGAGCCGCGAGTTGCCCGAGCAAGACTTCGTGGCCGAGGTCACGGGCGGCTCGGTCGAGAACCTCAGCCTACTGCTGGCCGGCGATGTCCAGGTGGCCTTCTCCATGGGTACGAACGCCCACGAAGTGTTCAACGCCACCGGATCATTCGCAGGCCGGGAGCCGGCCCAGGTGCTCGCTCTCGCGGCGCTCTATCCGAACGTACTTCACCTGGTCACGCTGGAAGGGACTGGAGTGGAGAACCTCGCTGACCTCGTGGGCCGACGGGTCTCCGTAGGAGCCCCGGGGAGTGGGACCGAAGTGGGCGCCCGAACCCTCCTGGAAGGAAACGGGATCGGCTACGACGACTTCCAGCCCCAACGTCTCAATTTCAATGAGACGGCTTCCGCGCTCAGAGATGGAAACATTGACGCCGGATTCTTGAGTGCCGGCCCGCCCACAAGTGCCATCATGGACCTGGCTACGGCGCGACCCATACGACTGGTGCCCATAGGGGTGGCTGAAGTAGACAACACTTCGGCACTCGACCCGACCGTGAGTCGCGATTTCTTCCCTCCAGGGACATACCCCGGCCAAGAGCTTGAGGTGGAGACGCTGAGTACGCCCAATCTCCTCGTGGTGCGCGCCGACATGTCGGACGACTTGGTCTACGAGCTGACAAAGGCACTTTTCGATGTGCAGGCGGAGTTGGTCAGCGTGCATCCTGCCGCACGCCACACCTCAGGAGACTACACTCTGGAAATCTCTCCTATTCCACTCCACCCGGGTTCCGTCCGCTATTTCGTGGAAGCGGGATACGAGGTACCTGACCGTCTGATCTCTTCCCGGTGAGGCGTCCCGATATCCACGTCCGTGGATAGAGGCCTGTGACTTCGGCTGGCGGGGCCTCGATCGGGAGGAGGAACCTGGGGCTCCCTGGCTTTTCCGCAGGGACCTTCGTCGTTCTGGCGATCGCCCTCTCGCTTTTCCAACTCTACATATCCGGCATCCGCCCACTCGGACTCTTCTACGAGAGGGCATTCCATCTCGCGCTCATTCAGGTTTTGGCCTTTCTCCTCTTTCCATCGAAGGGTCGCTCCCTCCCAACCCGAAGTCGCATGGCGTGGGCGCTGGATGTCGCTCTCATTGCCGGCTCCATTTTCGCGGCCCTCTATCTGACGCTCAACCTGGACGCCATCGTGAACCGGGCGGGGGCCTGGAGCGCCACCGACGTTTTTGCGGGGGTAGTGGCAATCGTCACGCTTCTCGAAGCGAGCCGTAGGACGGTGGGATGGCCCATTTCGTTCATCGCCGCCTGTTTCATCGGCTACGCGTATGCGGGTCCCGCACTCCCCGGCGTGCTTCGGCATGGAGGCTACAGCACCGGACGGATGGTGGGACAACTTTATCTTGGCCAGGAAGGGATATACGGGATCCCGCTTGGTGTGGCCGCCTCCTTCGTCTTCATCTTCATCTTGTTCGGAGCCCTGCTCGAGGTCACGGATGCGGGCCAGTTCTTCATCGACCTGGCCTATGCGGTCACCGGAAGGCAGAGGGGGGGGCCCGCTAAAGCCGCGGTTCTGGCCTCCGCGGCGATGGGATCCGTGTCGGGGAGTGCCATCGCAAACGTGGTCACGAGCGGTGCATTCACAATTCCGCTCATGAAGAAGGTCGGGTACCGCGCCGAGGAGGCCGGCGGTATCGAGGCGGCGGCAAGTACCGGAGGTCAGATCCTTCCCCCGATCATGGGGGCCGGGGCGTTCCTGATGGCGGAGTATACCGGTCTCCCGTACTTGGAGATCGTCAAGGCCGCGGTGATCCCCGCCATTCTCTACATGGGAACGGTTTTCGTCTTCGTGCACCTGGTTGCGGTCCGGCGGGACCTCCGAGGCATTCCCGCCGCCGAGCTCCCGAGTTTCGGGAGAACCCTGGCCAAGGGTTGGCATTTCCTCTTGGCTCTGGTCGTGCTGATGGTCGCACTGCTCATGGACTTTTCCGTGGCACGGGTCGGCTTCCTTGCCTGCGTGGCCATCGCCGTGTTGGCGGCGAGCCGATCCGTGTGGGACCGGTCGACACCAGGCAAGCCAGGGGCTTCACAGTCGGATTCCGTGCCTCACCGATCCCTGGTCGGCTGGATCGGTAGCGGGATCGTCCGCCTGGTGGACGCCTCCGTCGTCGGAGCCCGAAACGCCCTCCCTGTCAGCCTGGCGTGTGCGGTGGCGGGAATCATCGTGGGCATCGTCGGCCTTACCGGTCTCGGCTTGAAGTTTTCAGCCCTCATGTTGTCCCTTTCCCAGGGGAATCTGCTTCTGGCCTTGGTCTTCTTGCTACTGGCGAGTTTGGTGCTGGGGATGGGACTTCCGGTCACCGCCAGCTATGTGGTACTGGTCGTGCTCGCAGGTCCGGTACTGATCAACGATTTCGGCCTTCCCGTCCTGATCGCCCACATGTTGGTGTTCTGGTACTCTCAGGACTCCAACGTCACACCTCCCGTATGCCTTGCGGCGTACGCCGCTGCCGGGGTGGCGGGAGCAGACCCGATGCGCACCGGGCTCCAAGCATGGAAATACGCCAAGGGTCTCTACCTCATCCCCCTCTTGATGGTGGTTCACCCTGAACTCGCCCTCGGGGGTGCGTGGCCGGTGGTCTTGGGGAAAGCGACGATGTCCATGGTGGCGCTGGCGGCGTTCGCAGCGGCGCTGGAGGGGCAGTTGGTGAGGCGCCTGACTGCAGTGGGTCGGATACTACTCATGGCCGGGGCAGCCACCGCATTTTTCCCGTCGGTCCTGATAGGGACGTCCGGGACCTTATTTGTCGCCGGCTACACGCTGTGGGACTTCCGAAGACAGGAGCCGAACAACCGCGGAGGCGCGGCAGATGCGACTATCTGAAGCAATCGAGCGCAATGAGCCGGGACTGAACCTCGAGCACGATGAAGTCGCCGGGGTTGGCCCATAACGGCCGAGTGATACACCCCGGACTGGCCAGGATGTCCAGCTCGAAGTGGACTTGGATGGCCCTGTCCCAAGGGATCATGTAGTTGGCCGTCCTGGTCCCCGCAACGGTACCGAGGCGTCGACGCACCCCGAGCCAATTGGCGAACACGGTGACGTCCTGGAAATTGTGATTGATGACCTCGACGTTGAGCCTGGCATCCTGTTGAGAGATGAAGGGACTCTGCCGGGTGCTGCACCCCCCGATGGCAACGACCAACACGACCGCGACCACCCACATCCGCCCCACAGCGAACGTCCGTCTGGCGACACCCGTGATCTTCTCTTGCATCCCCATCTCCTGCCCGGACCGGCGGGGGAGGAGAACCGAAAATCTCCCTCCCGCATGAGTCCCCATGATCAACAATACTCCATCCACGTCGGACCGGTCCTCGCGTTCAGGGCCTCGACCCTTGTGGGCCACTCTTAGCCAAACCCTTCACAGCGCCGACCGCCTCGGTCCACCCGGCGAGGAGGGATTCTCTCTCGTCAGCTGGCATCCGTGACGCGAACCGCGTGGCGTCCCCCTGCGAAGCGAGAAAATCCTCCGCACTAGACCAGAGCCCTGTCTCGAGCCCCGCAAGACCCGCCGCCCCTAACGCTGTCGTTTCGACAAGAGCAGGCCGGCGGATCGGGACTTCCGACAAACCGGCCTGAAAGCCCAGGAACCAATCGTTCTTTGCAGCCCCCCCGTCGACTCGCAACTCTGTCGTCTTCGTTAAGGAATCCGCTTCCATCGCGTCGAGCACCTCGCTCGTCCCGTACGCCATCGCTTCCAACGCGGCCCTCACCAAGTGCTCCCGAGTGGTGCCGCGTGTGAGGCCGAAGAGTGCGCCACGGGCCTCCGGCATCCAATGCGGCGCCCCCAGCCCCACGAACGCCGGTACGAAATAGACGCCTCCGTTCGACTCCAGTCCGGAGGCCATCGCCTCAGACTCCGAGGCGTCACCCAAGATTCCCAGTCCGTCCCGGAGCCATTGAATGGCGGCTCCCGCGATGAACACCGAGCCCTCCAGAGCGAAGGCCAGTCCTCCTTCAGAGTCACACGCGGCCGTGGTGAGGAGTCCATGGTTGGACGGGACGATCCGCTCCCCCGTGTGCATGAGCAGGAAGGCGCCCGTGCCGTAGGTGCACTTTGCCAACCCGCTGGACCAGCATCCCTGTCCGAACAACGCGGCCTGTTGATCGCCTGCTACGCCCGCTATCGGGACGTCGAGGCCCAGGGCGTCTCCCCTAGTGGTTCCGAAGTCGCCGCTGCTCGCTCTGACCTCCGGGAGAAGCGCCTGCGGAATCTCCAGCATGTCCAAGAGCCACGGGTCCCACTCCGCGAGAGAGAGGTTGTACAACAGCGTGCGGGAGGCGTTGGTCGGATCGGTCGCGTGAACACGCCCGTGGGTCAGTTTGGCGATTAGCCAGCTGTCGATCGTTCCGGCCGCCAGCTCTCCAGCTTCGGCCCGGGCCCGCAGGCCGGGATGCTCGCGAAGGAGCCAGAGAAGCTTCGTACCGGAAAAGTATGGATCCAGCACGAGACCCGTGCGCCGCCGGACTTCGGCCTCGTGGCCCGCTTCCTTGAGATTTGCACACAACACCGCAGTGCGACGGTCCTGCCAAACGATCGCGCGATGTACCGGCTCGAGTGTCGCTCGATCCCAGAGAACGACCGTCTCACGCTGATTGGTGATCCCTACCCCGGTGACCTCGGCCTCGCTGGCGGCGGCAATCGCCTCGCGGGCGACGGACTGTGTGACCGCCCAGATTTCCTGCGCGTCGTGCTCGACCCATCCAGGCTTCGGGAAGTGCTGTGTGAACTCCGAGTATGCCCGACCGAGAATCCGTCCATCCTCGGAGATCACGAAACACGTGGTGCCCGTCGTTCCCTGATCGATCGCCAAGATCGATGGCGTGGAACTCATTGAGTTTCGCCCATCTAGGAGGGGAAAGTGTACTCCAAACCGCACGCCTCGAAGAGCTTGACCAGGAGAGGAACGGGGAGCCCGACGACGCTATAATAGTCGCCATGAATTTCGGTCACCAGCGCCGCGCCAAGCCCCTGGATGCCGTAGGCTCCCGCCTTGTCCATCGGTTCTCCAGTCGCGACGTATGCACGCGCGAACTCCTCCGAGAAGAGACGAAACGTGACCTGTGTGGTCGAGACGCCGCTGCGTACTACCCCGGACGGCATGACGAGCGCCAGGCCACTCGCCACCTCGTGGGTTCTGCCCGCCAATCGCGTGAGCATGGCGACCGCATCTTGAGGCCCAGACGGTTTCCCCAGGATGTCGCCTTCGAGTGTAACGACGGTGTCACCGCCGATCACAGCCGCGCTTGGATGTAACGCAGCCACGTGTGCGGCCTTGTCGCGAGCCAGTCGCTCGACGTGCTCTTCAGCGGACTCTCCTGGCCGGACATCTTCCGCAACCTCGGATGGATGGACCGTGAAGCTCAGTCCGAGCATTCGAAGGCACTCACTGCGGCGGGGGGACGCCGACGCGAGCACGAGAGGTGGTCCGCCCCTCACCGATCGATTACGAGCGTCACAGGTCCATCATTGGTCAACGCGACGTCCATGATCTCACCGAACTCTCCGGTCGCCACTCTGCCGGGGCGCCGGGCCTCTAGAAACGCCACGAATCGATCGTACAGCGGCGTCGCGACCTCGGGGGGGGCGGCGGCGACGAAGCTCGGCCGCCGGCCCTTTCTGACGTCCCCGTAAAGAGTGAATTGGCTCACCACCAGGATCGCGCCCTGCACGTCGTCCAGAGTGAGGTTCATCTTCCCTGAGTCGTCCTGGAAGATGCGCAGCCCGATCACCTTGTTCGCCATCCACTCGACCTGATCGACGGTGTCACTCTCGGTGAATCCAACGAGCAAGAGGAACCCTACTTCGATCTCGCCCACCACCCTACCCCGCACCTTGACGTTCGCCTCGCTCACTCGCTGAAGAACGACCCTCACAGGCCGAACGTTGCTTCGAGACGAAGCCTTTCGGCCGTCACTCCACCGTGACCGACTTGGCTAGATTGCGCGGCTGGTCGACGTCGCGCTCCCTGTAAATCGCGGCGTAATAGGCCAACAACTGCAAGGGGATCGTGGTGAGCACCGGCAAGAGGGCCGGAACGGTCTGGGGCACTTGGATGACATGATCCGCCTTGCCGATCAACTCCGGCGCGTCGCCGCTTACGACGGCCAGGATGCGGCCACTGCGAGCTGCCACTTCCTCGATGTTGGAGACGATCTTCGAATAGACGGAGTCCCGGGGAGCGAGCGCAACCACGGGCATGTTCTCATCGATGAGGGCGATGGGGCCGTGTTTCATTTCCGCGGCTGGATATCCTTCCGCGTGAATGTAGCTCACTTCCTTGAGCTTGAGTGCCCCCTCAAGCGCCACCGGGAATTGGTATCCACGTCCTAAGTAGAGGAAATTCTGGGCGTCTCCATACTCCGCCGCGAGCTCCCTCGTGACAGGCCCGAGTTCGAGCGTTTCGGCCACTTGGTCCGGCAACTTCTGCAGCGCGGCCACCAACTCTCTCCCCTGGAGAATGGAGAGGCTCCTGCGGCGACCCAGATAAAGGGTAAAAAGCGCCAAGGCCACGATCTGACTCGTAAACGCCTTGGTCGACGCCACCCCGATCTCAGGACCGGCGTGGAGGTAGATGCCAAAGTCCGTTTTCCGGGCGATCGAAGATCCCACCACGTTCACGATCCCCATTGTCGAGGCGCCGCGAGCACGAGCTTCTTCGAGCGCGGCCAGCGTATCGGCCGTCTCGCCGGACTGGCTGATCGCCAAAACCAACGTGCCTTCTTCGAGCACGGGGCTCCGGTAACGGAATTCGGACGCGTATTCGACCTCGACGGGTATACCGGCAAGCTCTTCGAGCATGTATTCGCCGATCAGGGCCGCGTGCCAACTCGTACCGCAGGCCGTGATGATAATCCGGCGGATCTTGGCCAGCTCTTCGTCTGAAAGCGTGATCCCACCCAGACGAGCATCACCCGTCTCCTCCAACAACCGGCCACGCATGACGTTGCGAAGGCTCTCCGGTTGTTCGCTGATCTCTTTCAGCATGAAGTGTTCGTAACCGCCCTTCTCAGCGGCCTCGAGGTCCCATTCGATTTTCTGAACGGAGCGCTGAACCTCACCCTGCTCCATGTGGAACACCCGATACCCTTCCGCCGTGAGGACTGTGCAGTCACCGTCGTCGAGATAGACGACGTCCTTCGTGTGCTGGATCACGGCCGAGGCGTCCGAACCAATCAGGTTCTCGCCGTTCTTCCCGATCCCGATGAGTAACGGACTTCCCCTTCGGGCCACCACGATTTTGTCCGGGTCGCGGCTACTCACGACCGCGATTCCATAAGCCCCTTCGACTTGCTCGAGCGCGGCGAGCATCGCGTCGTCCAGCGTGTCGTTTTCACGGAAGGCCTCATCGATGAGATGGACTACGGTTTCGGTGTCCGTCTCGGTCT
The DNA here is from genome assembly GCA_029941275.1 of Longimicrobiales bacterium. GTDB lineage: Bacteria > Gemmatimonadota > Gemmatimonadetes > Longimicrobiales > Gaopeijiaceae > UBA822. Next base: position 17,324 of record JAPYQK010000013.1, read on the forward strand.
CGAACGTGTAGCCGAGATCAGAAAGCTTGGCACGAAGTACATCCGCGTTCTCGATGATGCCGTTGTGGATCAACGCGATGTCCCGGTCCCGGCTCCAATGCGGGTGCGCGTTGAGGCGGTTCGGGGCGCCATGGGTCGCCCAACGTGTGTGGGCGATTCCGCACGTGCCGGGTGGCATACCCTCTTGGAGAACCGCCTCCAACTGCGAGAGTTTCCCAGCCTCCTTTACCGTACTCAAGCGCCCTTCGGGGCTGATCACGGCCAACCCGGCCGAGTCGTAGCCACGATACTCGAGCCGCCGGAGTCCCTCCAAAAGAATCGGGCCAGCCTGTTTGCCCCCGACGTATCCAACGATTCCACACATGTCGCGTCCGGCCCTCCAGTTTACGTATTAAGCCACGTAGCGCATCGAGCCAATTTTCGTATCAACCCACACCGTCCATCACTGCAGTCGCCCGCTCGATCAACTCTTCGGCCTCGACTCGTTCCGGAGCCTCCGCGATTAGGCGCACGACCGGTTCAGTACCTGAGGGCCGGACGTGCAGCCAAGCCTGACGAGCGTACCAGTGCAACCGGAGCCCATCGGACGAGTCGACACCATCGCTCGCCAATTGGCGCTCCAATTCGGCATATGCATCGGGCAACCCTTCCCTCGGAAAGCTGATTTTTTTTTTCACGATCGTGTACGACGGCCAGCGTTCCGCGGCGGCCGAAAGTGTCGTGCCCTCGTCCACTAGATGCTGCAAAATCAGTGCCGAAGCCACGGGCGCGTCCCTCGTGTAGTGAAGGTCGGGGAGAATTACACCACCGTTCCCCTCCCCCCCAACCACGGCGGCCTCGGACTGCATGCGGCGCGCCACATTAATCTCCCCGACCGGCGCCCGCACGAGTTCTCCCCCATAGGCACGGGCGACATCCTCCACCACACGACTCGTGGAGAGGTTCGTAACGACCTTGCCGGGCGTCCGTCGCAGCACCACCGAACAGGCTAGCGCGAGCGTGAAATCCTCTCCCAACGGAACGCCGCGTTCGTTCACGAGTGACAGGCGATCCACATCCGGGTCCACTGCCAGCCCAAGGTCAGCGCCCTCCGCTCGAACGAAGTCGGCCAATTCGGCGAGGTTGTCTGCGGTCGGCTCGGGATCGCGAGGAAAGCGACCGTCCGTTTCGGTGTTGATCGCCACCATCTCGCAACCCATCGCGTCGAGAAGTTGAGGCATGATTGTGGCCCCGGCGCCTCGGACGCAGTCAAGCGCGACTTTGAAACCTCGTGCACGCAAGGCCGGCAGATCCAATTGAGGCAGCGCTAGGATTGCCGCGAGGTGACGAGCGACGGCGTCTTGGTCGAGACCTACTGCGCCGAGCTCGTCCCAGCCGGCGCGCGTGGGCTCCTCATGCAGGGCGAACTCGAGGAACTCGGACATCGTTTCCGAATCCAGAAACGTACCCTCGGGAGCCGCGAACTTGAGCGCGTTCCACTCCGCTGGGTTATGGCTTGCCGTGATTTCGATGCCACCCAACGCATCCGAGTCCGCGACAGCGAGCATCAGAGTGGGCGTAGGAACCATCCCGAGGTCCACTACGTTGCACCCGACGGAAACCAGTCCCGCCGACGCGGCGTCCACGAGCATCGGCCCTGAGGTCCGGGAGTCACGGCCGATGATAACGTCGCCGCGGGGAGCGTCCGTCACACCTGCGCTTCGCCTCAGGAAAGTCCCGAAAGCGGCGGCCAGCGAGCACACGAATTCCGGCGTCAAAGGATCCCCGACACGACCACGAAATCCCGATACGCTCACGACCAATCCATCTGGAATCGTCAGAGGCATAGATTTTGAAACCTTTCGGGAACGTGGTGCGTTTGGTGGCTTTGGGTGACACGGATGGCAGAAGTCTAGTTCAACACTACCCAGGATCCCAACGGACCGTCAACGAGCCACCGTAAGTACAGCTTGCGGAGAGTTCGGGCGGGACCCAATCTCTCATCAGCGTACTCGCGCACCAAACGCAGGTGTTCCTGCGCAACCAGACGCACCGTCGCTTCCGGAGCAGATGCTCGAGGCAATGGGTGTCACCGAGGGACCGGTGAAGCTTTCGGTGGACATTGAAGATTTAGCCTAACACTTGGATCAAGCGCTTTCCTGAGCCTGGTGGTTCGGGGGCCACATGGTGAAATTTACCCGCGTGGGCGAGCGTAAAGCCGGATAGAGCGGAGGGCTTCTTACCCGTCCGCACGGACCAAAGGAGATGGACAGCCATGGCTGAGAACGACCAAGAGAACGGAAACGGCCAGGACAACGGTGACGGCCAGGATCAACAGGACGCGAGAGCCACGCGGATCCTGACCGATATCGCGCCCCGCGCCTGGGAGCATCCCGCAGACCGGGCCGCGCTAGCGGCGCTCAGAAAGATTCCGGTCTTCGACGATGTACTCCGTAAACTCTTTGGATTTTTTGGGGAGAAGCCAATTCGTTTGGCGTTCCTCGCCAGCTCCGTGAGAGTCTCGGAGCGGCAGTTCCCTCGTGTTTCGAGCCTCTACAAAGACGTGCTCAAGACGCTGGACTCGCCTGAGGAGTATCCCCTCTTCATCTCACAGACGCCTATCGTCAACGCTGGCGCCTACGGAATGGATGACCCGTTCATCATCCTGAACTCGGGCACCGTGAAACTGCTGGACGACGATCAGCTCTCCTACGTAATGGGCCATGAACTCGGTCACATCATGAGCGACCACGTCCTCTACCGTACGATGACGGTGCTCCTGATCCAACTCGCCGGCATGGGGTTCCCGATCGTCGGGCTCGCGGCTAGGGCAATCCTTGTAGCTCTCCTTGAGTGGTCCAGAAAGAGTGAACTGTCGAGCGACCGCGCCGGGCTGCTGGCCATCCAGAACCCGCAGAGGGTCATGGCCACCATGCTGAAGATGGCCGGAGGTGGGGACGACGACGAGATGAGCTTGGACGAATTCATCGTTCAGGCGGAAGAGTACCGGGAGTCCGGCGACGTCGCGGATCAAGTATTCAAGGTCCTCAACCTCATGGGCCAGAGTCATCCCTTCTACGTGCTGCGCGTGGCCGAAATTCGCTCGTGGATAGAGGAGGGTGAATACGACCGAATCCTTCGCGGTGAATACCAACATCGCGGAGACCCTGACCCGGCGTACAATGAGGATCTGTCGGACGCGGCCAAAGCCTACTCTGAAAATGCCAAGGATCTCTTCGGGCAGGTCGCAGGTGCGGCCAAACGTATGGCCGATGACATCATGGGGGGCGCCAAGCGGTAGCTACTCGCTGAGAGTTCCACGAACCTGAGAGAACGGGCGACCGATGAGTGGTCGCCCGTTCTCTTTTCCTGCCCAGGACGGTAGACTGGGGCCATGCGAATCCTCATTGTCGGAAACGGTGGCAGAGAGCACACGCTGGCCTGGAAGCTGCTCAAGGACGCACCCGAGGCCACGTTGTTCGTCACCAAGCCCAACGGCGGGATGATCGACATCGTCGAGCCAGTGGCAATCGCTCCGGGCGACGTCGTGGCACTCGCTGGCTGGGCCGACGCACAGAACATCGACCTCGTAATCGTCGGGCCGGAGGCACCGCTCGCGTCAGGCCTCGTCGATCGACTCGAGCGTAGCGGTATCCCCGCGTTCGGGCCCACCAAGGCAGCCGCCCGCATCGAATCGAGCAAGAGTTACGCGAAGGATTTGATGCAGCGCGCCGGCGTGCCCACGGCTGACTTCGCATCGTTCGTCGACCTCACGGAGGCCCAGGCATACGTGCGCGAACGGGGAGCACCCATCGTGGTTAAGGCTTCCGGCTTGGCGGCCGGCAAGGGTGCCATCGTTTGTGAAACTGTCGACGAAGCCCTCGGTGCGCTCGAGAGCATTTTAGCGGATCGGGCCTTTGGAGAAGCTGGCAGAGAGGTCGTCATCGAGGCGTTCATGGAGGGCGAAGAGATGTCGGTTTTCGCGATAGCCGACGGCCATGAGTCGGTCCTGATGCTGCCCTCTCAAGACCACAAGCGTATAGGCGAAGGTGAGGTCGGGCCCAACACGGGCGGGATGGGCGCCTACGCACCCGTGTCGCTCTCCTCAGCCCCTCTCCTCGCTCAGGTGCAGAACGACATCATCACGCCGACGCTGGCCGCGCTCGCCGAAGACGATGCAGAGTTTAGGGGGATTCTCTACGCAGGCATCATGCTCACCGAGGACGGACCACGAGTGGTCGAGTTCAACTGCCGCTTCGGGGACCCGGAGACTCAGGTGGTTCTTCCCTTGCTCAAGTCCTCTCTGCTCGAACCTGTGCTGGAGATCGCTCGCGGAGGGAGGCTCGGCGACACCACCCTCGAGTGGAGTCCGGCGGCGGCACTCACCACCGTGCTCGCCTCCGAGGGATATCCTGGCTCATACCCGAGGAGCCAGGCCATCCACATTCCGGAGTCGGTCACCGGTGACCCCGATGTGCTCCTATTTCACGCGGGCACGAAATCCGATTCCAGTGGGCTCGAGACTTCCGGGGGGCGTGTGATCGCCGCTACCGGATTGGGCACGACGCTCGCTCAGGCCGCCTCGAAGAGCAGAGAGGCCGCGGACTTGATCGAATTTTCAGGAAAGCAGTTTCGAAAGGATATCGGGTGGAGGGAATTCGCGCGGGCCGAGCAGAGCGCTGAAGCCGGATAATACCAAACCGTGCCTGAACTACCGGAAGTCGAGACGATTGTTCGAGGCCTCCTCCCCATGCTGCCCGGAAAAACGATCGAACGCATCCGGGTTCTGCACTCCGATGTCCTTCGCCAACCGTCTCGGGATTTTTCCGCTCGCCTGAAAGGCCGGGACTTCGAAGCCGTGCACAGGCGGGGGAAGAATATCGTTGCCCGTCTGAGCGGGGGCGGGGTCCTGGTGGTGAATCTGGGTATGTCCGGGCGACTCGTGTTGGTCCGGGACGAGGCCCAGACGACCCACCCCGCCGTACGATTCACTTTGAGCGCCGGCCCTCCGCTCGTCTACGACGACGTGCGCCGCTTTGGAGCGCTCGAAGTGATGGACGAGTCCGAGTGGGCCGTGCGGGATCATCGCCTCGGCCCGGAACCACTTTCTTCGAGCTTTACCGCCCGGGGATTGCACGCTGACCTTTCGCGGTCGGTCTCACCGATCCGGTCATGGTTGCTGGACCAGCGCCGGGTCGCGGGGATAGGCAATATTTACGCCAATGAGGCGCTCCACCTGGCCGGCATTCACCCACAGCGACCTGCGAAATCCTTGAGCGAGCACGAAGCTCGGAGACTCCACAGGGCAATTCGCCGGACGCTGAGCAGCGCGGTCGATAACCGGGGGACCACGCTGAGGGATTACCGGGATTCCTCCGGAATCCCCGGAAACAACGCGTCCAAATTGCTCGTTTATGGAAGGGATCAAGAGCCCTGTTCTCACTGCTCCACGAGGATTCATCGGTTCGTATTCGGAAATCGGGCAGCGTTCTGTTGCCCGAATTGCCAACCGGTGGGAGTATCGTCGAGTAATGGATAGACACAGGCTCTGCCCGTCCCTGCTTCGTAGCGGGTTGGTCCTCACCATCGTAGCCGGATCGATCGGCACGGGAATGGCCCCGGCTGGGGCTCAGGTTCTCACGGGGGAGCGGCTTCCCGTGGTCGAGCACGAACTCGCCAACGGTATGCAGTGGCTCGTCCTACCCCGGACGGGGGCGCCGACCGTTTCGTTCATCGTCCAGTTCAGGGTCGGCGGCGTCAACGAAGTCCGAGGCCAGACGGGTATCGCTCACTTGCTCGAGCACTTGCTGTTCAAAGGTACGGAGACCTTGGGCACTCGCGACGCGACGGCCGAACGAGCGCTCTTCGAGCAGATGGACGTTCTACAGGATTCGATCCTCGCGCTAGAGAGTCGAGGAGACACCGCGGCGGCGCCGTCCCTCAGAACCCGCATCGATTCGCTGGAGACCGAAGCGAGAGAGTATGTGATTCCCAACGAGTTCGAGAGGATCCTGTCGACGAACGGCGCACGCGGCCTCAATGCCACCACCGATTGGGAGTCTACCACTTACTACGTGGAGATGCCCTCCAACCGTGCTCAGCTCTGGTTCCTGTTGGAATCAGACAGGATGACCAGTCCCGTCTTCCGAGAGTTCTACACTGAGAGGAACATCGTCGCCGAGGAACGCCGGCTGCGCGTGGAGACGAATCCCAGAGGTCTGCTTTCCGAAGCTCACATGGCGGCCGCGTTTACGACACATCCGTACGGGCAACCGGTGGTTGGGTACATGTCCGATATCCAAAGGCTTCGGAGGCCCGATGTCGAAGCATACTTCCGGCGTTACTACGGGCCCGGCAACGCTGTCGTCGCCGTGGTCGGAGACGTCGACACTGAACAGGTCCTAGCCTGGGCCGAAGAGTACTTCGGAGATCTTCCTGCCGGCGAGACTCCGACTCCGGTCTTGTCGCGTGAACCCGAGCAACGGGGTGAGCGCAGGGTAGAAGTCGTCTTCGATGCCAGCCCCCAAGTCCGCATCGGGTGGCCCGTCGTCGAAGCTACCCATCCGGACGCCCCGGCCCTTACGGTCCTTTCCTGGTTGCTCACGGGAGGGCGGACATCGAGACTTCATCGGCGCCTCGTGATTCAAGACCGAATCGCCACTTCGGTCACCTCGTCGATCGGCCCAGGCGTCCGTTTTCCCCCGATTTTTACGATCGATGCGGTGCCACGTTCGCCGAACAGCACGGATGACATCGAGGTCGCCGTGTACTCGGAACTCGACTCGCTCCAGCGTACGCCCCCAACGAATCGCGAATTACAGAGAATCCGCAATCAGCTCGAAGCAGGAGAGTTCCGGCGTTTGACGTCCAACCTGGGTCTAGCGCTTCAGTTGGCGGGGTCGACCTCCTCTTTCGGCGACTGGCGTCAAACGTTCGGGTTCGCCCAACGTTTGGCGGAGGTGGAGGCCGAGGACGTGCGCAGAGTCGCACGCCTGTTCTTCACCAGCGAACATCGTACGGTCGCCACGGTGGTTCGTCCTGATTCGGGCAGCACCCGATGAGCTCGTCTCGGCGAAGGGTACGGCGGAGTCATGTTGGTCCTCGTCGGCTCGCGACGTCTGGGCCGCGCTCTGGTCCCTTGGGCGTGGCACCCAGATGGAAAAGGACGGTAGCGCTCGGTGTGATATGGCTCGGGTTCCCAGCGGGTTTGTTTGCGCAGGAAACGACTGATGCGATCGAAGCCCTGGACTTCCCGCCGTTGGAGTTCAGCCCTCAGGACGCCGTCCAGTACCGAGTCGAACCTGGTGTCGAAGTTTTTTTTCTCGAAGATCACTCGCTCCCCCTGGTGTCCGTGTTCGCCCGGTTCCGGGGCGGACCGTCATACTTCGCAGAGGATCAACAGGGCACCACCACCGCCGTCCCACTTCTGCTTCGCTCGGGAGGCACCCTCGATCTTGCGCCTGATTCGGTCGACCAGCTCCTGGAGTTCTACGCCGCCGAGACATCCTTCGGGGGTGGAGGGCCGTCCTCGTCTAGTTCGGTGAACACGCTGACACGTTACCTGGACGAGGTGCTCGACCTCTGGGGATCTCTGTTGAGGGAGCCTGCCTTCGATTCGGCTAGTGTAGAGGTATGGCGAGGCCAGCAACTCGAAAATGTGAGAAGACAGTCAGAGCTCCCCGCTCGGTTGGCGATTTCAACGTTCAACAACCTGCTCTTCGGTGATCATCCCGTTGGCTGGGAGTTGGGGCCGGAGCATCTCGAACCGGAGGCCCTTGCCCCGGATGTCCTTCGCGCCCTGCACCGGAAAATTTTTTGTTGGGGAAACCTCACGCTGGGCGTCACAGGGGATGTCACGTGGAACGACGTGCGTCCGAAGTTGGAGCGGCTGCTCGACGGGTGGCCCGGGTGTGAAAGTGCCCTCGAGGCTCCTCCGCCACCAACTTTCGCCGTCGAGCCGGGGGTGTACCTCATTCCGAGAGAACTCGACCAGAGCACGATCATCATCGGCAAACCCAGTGACGTGAGACTAGGGGACGACGAGATGTACTTCTCTGCCCAAATCGGAAACGCCATTCTCGGAGGCGCTGGACTCACGAGTCGTCTCGCTCGACGGGTCCGCACCCAGGAGGGACTCGCATATGGTGCAGTCTCCGTCTGGACGACGCCCTCCCGCTCGAGAGGAATCATCGCCGCGACCACTCAGACGAAGAGCGAATCCACGGTCGAGGCGATCCGGCTGATCGCGGCGACCCTGGGGGAGGTGGCGTCGGCACCCCCTGATGACGGAGAGGTCCGCGATGCCGTAGACCGAATCGCGAACGGGTTCGTTTTCAACTTCGAGACACCGGCTCAGATCGTGTTTCGCCAGATGTTGTATCGAAGCCAGAACCTTCCGGCGGATTGGTTGTCACGGTTCTTGGCCGGTGTCCAGCGGGTGACTCCGGCCGGGGTGCACCGGGCTTTTCGGGAAAACTTGGCCCCTAACGGCCTGGACGACATGGTCATCGTAATCGTGGGCGACCCCGATGGATTCGATCCTGGCCTAGAGGACTTGGGGCCCGTTCGAGACCTGAACTAGAAGGCTGTTGAAGAAGTACAGTGGGCCGCTTGCCGTGCGCTACGCGCACGGGTAGTCAGTGGGCCACGGCCTTGGCTCCTAGGCGGAGCCGACGACGCCATAGCATTCGCTGCGGCTAGGAGCGTCAACAACGGAGATGGGGTCGTGCCACCCCAACCC
>JAPYQK010000014.1 GCA_029941275.1 Longimicrobiales bacterium
CCTCCTTGGTCTGGGTGCTCGGGCAGGATACGTGCTCATGAGACCGCTCGGCAAGAAAGTCAGAAGGGCGCTCTCAAAACCGCTAGAGGTGCCCTCTGCCAGCAACTCACTCTGTGCAGACTATCTGGCCCGGTTCCCAGAACTCCACTCCGGCAAAGCTCGGCGTCAGACCGGCGCCGGAGTACAGCGCGCACCTCTGGGATAGATCGAGAGCGGCATGGGCCCAAGCGATCCAACCCGCCTGAGACGCGTACAGGACGATCTTGACGCCTTCAGACTGGACGAACTGGAGGTCGGCGATGGATGAGCGGCGGTGCTCTTCGGAGTCCTCGCGGTGACTCACGTTCGGGAGGTATATTCAGCCGCCTCAATCTTGAGTCACGACCTGGAGTGCGTACGGCTTACGATTCTCCACGAATGCTCGCGATAGCAACTGCGACCCGATCGGAGGAACTCAGATGGCCCAGAGCCGAAGAGAATTCTTGAAGAGCGCCAGCGCGGTGGGCGCGGTGGCGGTGGCTGGTGGTTCTTCCGAGGTCGGGCATCGGGATGGGGCCGGGCTCCGGGCCAGGGCCGCCCAGGAACTCCGGACCGTGCAAACCGACGTGCTCGACATCGGATATGAAGAGAGCGGAGACAGCGCGGGGTTTCCCATCGTCCTCCTTCACGGCTTTCCGTACGACGTTCGATCGTTCGACGGCGTCGTGCCGCCTCTGGTCGACGCGGGTCACCGGGTCTTGGTGCCGTTCCTTCGCGGCTACGGTCCCACGCGATTCCGTGATCCCGATGTGCCGCGCATGGCGGAGCAAGCTGCGATCGCCCAGGACCTGGTCGACTTCGCCGACGCGCTCAGGTTGGATCAGTTCGCGGTGGCGGGCTTCGATTGGGGTAACCGGGCGGCGTGCATCACGGCGATTCTACACCCCGAACGAATACGCGGGCAGGTCGCGTGTGACGGGTATTCGGTGCAGAACACGATTACTCCGGGACGTCCGGGCCCCGCTGTCCTTGAGGCACGGCTCTGGTACCAGTGGTACTTCAACACCGAGCGCGGACGGGCCGGCCTGGAATCGAACCGACACGACATCGTCCGCCATCTGTGGGACACCTTTTCGCCGGGTTGGCAATACACCGACGAGGCGTACGACCGCTCGGCCCCCTCGTTCGACAACCCCGATTTCGTCGATGTGGTGATCCACTCCTATCGGCACCGTCACGTGAACGCGCCTGGTGAGGAGCGTTTCCTGGAGGTGGAGCGCCGCCTCGCCGAGAGGCCTCAAATCCACGTGCCTGCCATCGTGCTCAGGGGTGACGAGAGTGGCTTCGGACGGCCGTCGGGGGATCCGTCGGGCGACCGGCGGAGATTCTCCTCACTCGTGGCGCGTCGCATCGTCGAGGGTGCGGGACATGCCTTGCCGGCGCACCGCCCGGATGCGGTGTCGTCGGCCTTGCTGGAGTTGCTGGCATAGCGGAGTGGGGCCGTTTTTCCCAGGACGTGGTGGGCCCAGGGACTAGTCTCCCAGCCCCCAGGCCTCAGGATCGTCCCCCGGATCCTCCTGGACCGGCGGCCCGAGGCCCACGTTATCGAGCAAATAGAGTGCTTCCTCGAGTTCGATGATGCGCCTGACCGCTTCGCGGACGGCCTCGGTGTCATCATCGATGCTCAGCTGGTATTTCAGCTCGTCGAGCAAGTATTCCTCGATCTCTACCTTCTTCAAACAAACTCTGGGTATTAGCCACATTGTCCGACATCCATGGCGCCACACGGCGGCTAGAGGGTGCGCTGACGGTCCATGCAAACTTGGGCCGCCCCCCGGGGCGATGGGATGGCAGGCTGGGCGGCTTTGACGCACTGCTTTGAGCCGCGTATGCTAGCGATTCCGGCCTATGTGCCCCGTAACCTCTCTTCTCCGATCCAGCCGATCTGGGAGACATCCATGAAGACTGCGGCAGAAAACCCTCGTTTCCGACTCTTAATGATCGTGTTCGCGGTCTCCACGATGGCCTTGGCCCTGGTCTCCACACCCTTGTCCGCTCAAGCGGGCCAGGCCGAGCGGGAGGGTCGTGCGCTGACGATCGGCCTGATCGGAGCGGGCACTATGGGCGGAGCGATGGGTCTCCTGTTTGCGGAAGCTGGGCATCAGGTCATTTTTTCCTCCCGCAATCCGGATGAGCTGATGGAGCTCGTGCAGAGCGCGGCACCTCGGGCCAGCGCCGGCTATGCGGATGCGGCCGCCTTCCTGGGGGACGTGATCGTCCTGGCCGTGCCTCCCGTCGCCATTCCCCAGATCGGTGAGGACTTCGCCCACCTGATGCAGGGCAAGGTGGTGATCGACATCAGCAACCCTCGTGTGGACCGTGAGGGACCGATCACGAACGAGTGGCTCGAGATGGGGACGGGCCTGGCGATGGCCCAATACCTGCCCGGCGCTCGACTCGTGAAGGCGTTCAACACACTCGGCGCCCGCATGTTTCAGAACCCGATGCGCAACGGTGTGAGGATCGGAGTGCCCATCGCCGGTGACGATGAAGAGGCGCGGAACATCGTAGCTGATCTGGTCAGAGACGCCGGGCTGGAGCCTGTTATCGTGGGGCCGCTGGCTCGGGCGAAGGAGTTCGACCGAGGGAGCCCCATTTGGGTGACAGGAGCCTCGGCGCAGCAGATCAGGGAGACGTTGAGTCTCCCGTAGATCCTACCTGATGATTCTCGGAAGCCCTTCGCCTTCGAGGATCAGGTAGACGTGCGCCTCTAGCTGCTGCAGACCTGCCTCGTCTTCGAGAGAAAGTTGTCCGTCTCCGTTCGAATCTCCTCCCTCAGCGAGTCGGTAGATCAAAAGGCGTAGCTGAGCGATCAGTGGCGCGGCGCGTCGGATCGAAGTCGCGCTCTGGAGTCGCCGGGCGACATCCGCCGCCTCTCTTCCTCGGCTCGCGACGGAGCGCGCGATCATGTCGATGTGCTGCGCGTGCGTTTGTACATTAGCGGAAGCACCGGGCGAAATCGCCGCCAATCCGATGTGGGTCACGACGTCTTCGGCCGCGCGTACGAGGCCGTACCCGAGACCCGGTCCGGCGGCGTCTTCCACCGGATCGAGCGCATGGAGTACGTGCCCAGCGTGCTGTTGTATCGCCTCGAGGTCGCTGAGGTCCCCGGCCGCGAAATTGGCATGGAGAACTGCGATGCCCATCTCGGTGGTGGCCCTCGCGGCAAACCCTTGTCCGGCGGGGAAAGTGCCGAATTCTGTGGCGACATGCCCGACGTGGGTCAGGGCCGATTGGCCCGGAGGCGCCGGAGTCGGCGTCAAAGCTCCTCGTGATATCCCCGGGGGGAGCAGCACGTGCTTCTCGAGCATTCGCCTACGAACGACGGCCCCGTACACGTTGCCTTGGGAATCCACCCCCACCCCTTCCGCCCCCGTGTGTTCGATCGCCGTAGACTCGAGGTCTTCGATCAGGAACAGCACCGAACCGTCGCGCGCGTCGCCTATGCGGATGCCCTTCTTCCAACCGGGGTTGTCGGTGCCCCACGACTCGGAATCGGCCACATATATCATATCGTCATTAGTTATGGCGATACCGCTCGGACGGCCGAACTGGTACCAGACGTCCAGAAAATTCCCCTCTTGATCGAAGATCTGGATCCGGTTGTTGGCGCGGTCCCCGACGAAGACCCGGCCCTGAGAATCCAACGCGATCGAATGGGGCACGTTGAATTCCCCTGGGCCCGAGCCCGTCGTCCCCCACGACATGATGTATGTGCCGCCGCTGGTGTACTTCGAGACCCGGTTGGCTCCCTCACTGAAGCTGTGACCCTCCGTGATGAACACGTCACCGTTGGGTGCGATGGCCACGTCCGTCGGTTCGGAGAGAAGGGGTGGGGCGCCCTCCGTTCCCCGTTGTCCGATGGTCATGAGGAGTTCACCCTCCGAGTCCCACTTGAAGACTTGGTGGCCCCGTTGATCGGAGGCCCACACGTTCCCTTCGCGGTCGACCGCGAAGCCGTGGGGGAAGTCGAACATCCCCGAACCCCAGGTGCTCAGTAACCTACCCTCCGAATCGAGCTTCAAAACCGGCGGTTCGGGCCGCCCAGTGCACGAGTTCCCAAGGCATCGGCCCAGCAGGTAGATGTTCCCGTCCGGGCCTTGTTCCGCCCCGATGAACGACGCACGCTCCGCGTAGAGACCGGTGGGGAGTTCGCCCCACGGGTGGATGCGTTGGAAGGGGTTGGGAAGATCGTTCGTCGGGCTGATTCTCGACTGGTCCTGCAATTGAGCTGCCAGCGCTCCCGAAGAGAAACCCGTCGCCAGGGTTGAGAAACCGGGCACCCGGGCAGGGAGAACCGGCAGCAGCGCCGGGAGCCCCGGTGCTGCAACGAGCGAGATGCTCGCCAGAAGTACAGCTCGGATCGAATGGCTCATTAGCACGCGTCCTTGTGGAGAACAACCGAACAGGACGGCCAGACGACGGGGGCCATCCGGGCCCCGCCAAAGTAAAACCAATCCCAACACATGGCGACCGGCACGTGTCCCTTCATCGGATTGGGCTCACGGCCGGCCGGAGCCCGCTTAATCAGTTTCTAAATCTGAGAGTCGACATATATGGGGAAGATACGGGTACGCAATTCCACACGTGTGGCCATCCTGGCGGCCGCTCATCTCTTTCTCTTGGGTCTGGCGGGTCCGATCGCCGCCCAGGCTCAGGGAAGCGCGGGAAGTGAGGCGGAGCTGGTCGCCCTCAACGCACATAGAGTAGAGGGCGGAGCCGGCATCAACGTGGACGGGCGGCTCGACGAACCAGCGTGGGAGCGTGCCGTCCCCATCACGGACTTCACCCAGCAGGAGCCTGTGGAGGGTGGAACGCCGTCGGAGCGGACGGAAATTCGGGTCGTCTTCGACGAGGATGCGCTCTACATCGGCGCTATTCTCTATGACGATCCCGAGCAGATCCTGGCCTTCCAGAAACGGCGGGATGGCTTCCTAAGCACCGACGACTGTTTCATGTGGATTCTCGACACGTTCGGGGACGGTCGCACCGGCTACTTCTTCGAAACCAACGCCGCGGGTGTCATGGGCGATGCCCTGATCACGGGAAGTGGTGGGGGGGGGGGGGGGGGGTTCGGGCCGCGCGTGGGACGGTATCTGGCAGATTCAGATGGAGATCCGGCCCGACGGGTGGTCACTCGAGATCGAGATTCCGTTCCGTACGCTGAACTTCGACCCGGATTCGGACACTTGGGGAATCAACTTTCAGCGCACGATCCACCGCAAGAACGAGGAGATCATGTGGCGGGGGTATCGGCGCACCCGATGACCGCAGGGCCTGTCCGAGGGCTCTCGCGTCGCTCTCCGGCAGATCCTCCGCCACGATCCTCCATGCTTTGTTCGCGGCAAGCACCTGATCTTGCACCGGCGTCTCGTGAGCTGAGGCCAAGGCCTTGGCGAGCGCCATCGGGTCGCGCGATTCTCGCTCGAGCTGAATGAGGGCGAAGCGGGCGGTTTCTTTCACCGCATTACAGTCCTCTTAGATCGACCCAAGGCGACTTCGGATAACGATTGGACAGCAGTGTCCGGGTACCCCAGGTCCGGAGGGCCACCGGGCTGACACCTGGCTGTCGACTCGCTGGTGTTCGCTGCTACTTGCCCTACTTGTTGTATTTCGGTTGCTGCCGCTTGATCACATTTGCTTCCTTTGCCCTGGCATCGGCAATGCTGTCGAACTGCTCGATCGCCACCTTGGCTCCTGGGATCTCACCCAGATGCTCGGTCAGGCGGTCTTGCACGCTGCCGCGCTTCACAACGCCTACATAGTTGTCCTTACCGGTCTGGGTCTTGATGCGGTATAGCACGGACTTATCGTCTGGGAGTTTGTCGATTCCGGACTTGTTATAGCGGACCGTTTTGGTTCCCATCCTTCCTCCTAGTTGTTGGGCTATTGCGAATAATGTTCAGAAGTTGCCGGCGCGCAACACGCGCCGTGCTTCAGCGAACGAAGCCGGCAACTCACTTGTTATAGGATGCCGGAACCCCAGAGGCCAGCCGAAACACCTCGTACGCCTAGGATTTCCGCCCTAGCTGGATCGGTCAGCGCTTCCCGTAATCCACCCAATTCTCGAGCCGGGAGTAGTCGATCTCGTTCAGCGCCTCCCAGACGAAGTCGTCGTTGCCCGGGCCCTCGGCCCCGGCGATGACCGCGAAACGGCCCTCCACCATCAGCGCGACCAGGAGACCTCCTTCGTCATCATCGCGTAGGCGAATGGCCGGATAGCCCTCGACCTCGATTTCCTCGAGAGCTCCATAGATGTCCCCACGACTGAACTGTCGTACCCGCGCGATCTCGCCTCGGCACGTTGATGGCGGCCCAATGATCCAGATATTACCCTGGGCGGATGAAAACGACTCGCCGAAATTTCCTGAAAGGTTCCGCCGCCGTGGCCGGTTCAGTCGCGTTGGGCGGCTGTGCTTCTGGTCCCGAAACGGTCACGCTCACGCAGGGCCGCCCGCTCGGCACGCAACCCCGCCACAACGATCGCGCCAAGGGGTATCTGCGCTTTCTTTGGCAGAAAGCGACCACTCCAGACGATTGGAGCTATCACGGCGATGAGGAGCTGCCGTGGGGCATCAAGCTAGACCGTGGTCCCATCGATTTCACCGTCGACGGCGGAGGCCCGCATCCCTGGTGGGACCAGTATAGCGCTGCGCCGTACCTGAGCTATCCGCGCTTCGACCTGACGGAGTCCAGTAACGCCGTCCTGGTGATGGCGGATCAGACGCCGGCCTGGCGTGAGGTCTACACGCGCATCATGGACGAAATGGCCACGCGTCACACCGCGTACTGGGCGGCCATCGACTGGAACACGTTCATCGGACCCAGCCCGGACCGCGGCAACTATCCGGCGCGGATGATGGGGGCGTGGCCCGAGCGCCTGCGCGGCAACTACGATTTCCCGGGTTGGACGGCGAATGGCGTGGAGCCCTGGGGGCTACAGCCAGACCCGATCGGCGCCGACGGCTTCCTGTTCTTCCGCGGCTGGCTCAACCTGTTGCTGACCACCTACAAGTACGTTTCCGGCGACGACAAGTGGGAGCAGCCGTGGATGATCGCCGGCTACGAGAACGAACAGTTCGAGTGGACGCAGCCGCGTATCGTCGAGCACCTGCGTCAGCAGTACGTCGATCATCCGGAGGGCCCGCACTGCGAAAACACCAAGATCTGGCCGTTGTGCAACAGCGCGGCCGGGCTCGGGATCTACCTCTCCGATCAGCTCGGCATCACCAACGCACACGGCGCCTTTGAGAACTGGGTGGAGTTCGCCAAAGACAACTACATGGGGATCAACGGAAATAACGAGCTCGAGTGGATGACGAGCTACTACGATCCCCTAGAAGACCTCAAGATCAACGGCCCGGGAGCGGGCGGTGGCCTGGGCATCGCCTTCTACTTACTGCCCCAGTCCCCGGAGATCGCGACCTTCCTCTACGAGGCGGCCGCCAACGCCTTTGGCTGGCGCAACCCGAGGCAGGCAGTTCGGCCCAACCCGTATGGTTTGGTACTCGCTAAGGCATTGGGCGATCACACCGTCAACGCTCGACTCAGCGCCGCCGCCGAGGCCGCCACCGATCCGCGCTTTTTCGGCGACAACGGCGAAATGTTCGGCTGGTGGAGCGGCTCGGACGAGCCCTGGCCACGCGGCCAGAGCAACGGCCGCTTGCTGATCACCGAGATCGAGGAAGGCAATTGGATGGAAGCCTTCAAAGTGCGTCATATGGACAAGTACGGTGCGCCCACCGTCGAAGGCATCGACTATCCCACGCTCGGCGTTGATCAGGCCTGGAACGATAAGGATAGCGGCGTGCTGTTCGTGGGCACCTACGCCGCCGACCCTGGCCGGCGCGGCGCGGCGACCAGCTGGCGCGTCACCAACCTGCCCAACGCCGACGAAGCGTTCGTGCTGCAGGACGGGGCCGAGTTGCCGGTAGAAGTCAGCGGACCCAACACGATTGTGGTCCGCACCACGGTCGACCGGCATAGCTTCCAGATCTACACCGGATATCGCGGCCAGGAGATGGCTTTTTCTCGAGAGCCCGCGGCCGAAGCTGTGGGTGGGGTGGCTTATGCCGCCCGGACCCGCACGGCCTCGGAAAACGCGAAGGCGGCGGAGTCCGTGATGCTGAGCGGTGCTGCCGGCTGCGGGTGCTGCTCGTCCACGGCCTGACTTCGTCGAACCCCGACCGGCACACGCCGGTGGACCAGTCCACTGACGTCTCCCGAACGCCATTCCAGGACGCGTCGGGGCCCCGCACCTCGGTCCACTGTGATGGCCATGTGGCCGGAGAGCATGATCCAGACCTGGGTGATGGGCTCACCCTTCCGGGAGACTAGTTCACCTGCATCGAAAGTCTCAAGTTGGCCGTGGGCCACCAGCCATTCCAACTCTGCGCGAGGGATTGCAGCCAGAGGAGGCAGGGCCGCTAGGCGTTCGACGAGACCGGCATCGGCCATCTAGATTGGGTTCCGGAACCGACGCTACACTTCGTTGAGCGGGTCCAGCGGCAGTCGGCCGGTGGCATGCCCCAGCGATTCGATGGGCACACCCATCTTGTCGAGCAAGCTCATGTGCAAATTCGCCAGCGGCGTATTCTCATACTGCACGTGACGCCCGCCCACCCCGGCCCCGCCTCCTGCGAGGAGGATCGGGATGTCCCCGGAGAAGTGCGCGTTGCTGTCGCCCATTCCGGCGCCGTAGACGATCATCGAGTTGTCGAGCAGCGTTCCGTCGCCGTCGGGTGTCGTGCGCAGCCGCTCGAGGAATTCTCCGAAGAACTGCATGTGGTACTGGTTGATCTTGAGCAGCTTCTCGAGCTTGACCGGATCTCGTTGATGGTGTGAGATCGGGTGGTGTGCGTCGGCCACGCCGATCTCCGCGTACGTGCGACCTGTGATCTCGCGTCCCATCATGAAGGTCACGACCCTCGTGAGATCCGTTTCGTACGCTAGCGCCATGAGATCGAACATGAGCTTCGCGTGTTCCCCGAACGTATCGGGGATCCCCGCCGGCTGATCGATCAGCGGAATCTCGAGGTCGCGCTGCGCCTCGGCCATTTGGATTCGACGTTCGATGTCGCGCACGGCTTCGAGGTACTGGTCCAGCTTGCCCTGGTCGGACGATCCCAGTTGGAGCGACAAGTCGCGTGCCCGGTCCGTGACGGAATCGAGTAAGCTCTCGTCTCTTTCCCGCCGAGCCCGGCGGACCGCCGGGTCCGTGCTACCGCTGTCGCCGAAGAGCCGTTCGAACACCACTCGTGGATTGTTTTCCATCGGGAGTGGCGTCGTGTCGTTCGCCCAGGAAATCGTATTCGTGTACGCGCAGCTGAACCCTTCGTCACAAGAACCGGCGAAGTCACGTCCGTCGATGGCGAGTTCTAGCGTAGCGAGTTGTGTTTCCTGGCCGAGGACGCGTCCGGCGACCTGATCCATGGAAATGCCGGCCCGGAGATTCGATCCGTCATCTCGCGTCGAAGCAACGCCTGTAAGGAAGCGAGTGGAGGCACGTGCGTGCGGTCCCTCGGCGTCCACGCCGTGCATGCCTGAGAGCAGTTGCACTTGGTCGCGGAACGGCTCGAGCGGCTGGAGGATCGACGGGAGGGCGAAGTCTGTCCCCCCAGTGAGCGGGGTCCAGTGGTCCATCCTCATCCCGTTCGGCACGTAGACGATCCCGAGTCGCTTGGCGGGCGTCGCGGGTGTCTTGCTGAGCGCCGTCAGCGCCGGCACCATCCCGTCGAGGAGCGGCAACGCGAGTGACGCGCCAAGCCCCCGGAGCATCGTACGGCGAGGGATCGCCTTCTTGGTAATGATCATGACGCCGACCTCCGGTTTCGGAACGGTGTGCTCTGTACGATACCTACAATGATAGACGACCAGCGGTAGTTTTCGAAAGCCGCCGCGCGAGTGATGCCGCGCACGGTCGGCCTGTCGTAGAGTTGGGGCCCCCGGCCGATCGCATACGCCAACAGCTTTTCGGTCACGGTACCGATGAACTGTTCCCGACGTTCGAGGAGAAGCGTGCGGAGGCCCTGCGGTCCGTAAAACTCGGTGCCGTCGGGAAGACTGCCCGATGCGTCGATCGCCAGACCGGCCTCTCCAGCACTCCGCCATCTGCCGATCGCGTCGTAGTTTTCGAGCGCCAAGCCCAACGGGTCCATCGGGGCGTGGCAGGCTGCGCAGACGGGGTTCTCCCGGTGCTGGAGCATGCGATCGCGCACCGTGGCTGGCAGACCGTCCTCTCCCCGGTCCGGAAGATCGGGGACGTCTGGCGGTGGTGCAGGTGGCGGTGTGCCCAAGATGTTTGTCAGTATCCACTTGCCGCGGAGCACCGGCGACGTCCGATTCGCGTAGGAGGTGACCGTGAGCAGGCTTCCGTGCCCCAAGATGCCGCCCCGTCGTTCGGCCAGCTCGCCGTCCAGCTCGACTCGGCGGAAGTGACTGCCGTACACGCCCGGGATGCCGTAGTGCTCCGCGAGTCGTTCATTGGCATAGGTGTAGTCGGCCCGGAGCAGATCGAGCACACTGCGGTCCCCTCGAAGCATGCTGCCGACGAACAGTTCGGTCTCCTGACGGAACGCGTCGCGTAGATTCTCATCGAATTCGGGAAAGGAAACCGCGTCGGGCACCACCGAGCGCAGATTCCTCAGATAGAGCCACTGGCCGGCGAAGTTGGGAACTAATGCCTCCGAGCGAGGATCGGCCAGCATACGCCGAGTCTGCTGCTCGAGCACCGCCGGATCCTGAAGCCCACCGTTTCCAGCCGCTTCCAGCAGTTCCTCGTCTGGGATGCTGCTCCAGAGGAAGAACGACAGCCGCGATGCGAGTTCAAGATCGCTCAACGCATAGACCGTCCCCGGAGCAAGATCGGCCGGGTCCCGCTCCACGCGGAACAGAAAGTCGGGCGAGATCAGCAGTCGCTCGAGCGCGAGCTGGATGCCGAGATCGAAGTTTCCGACGTCGCGTCCCGCACGGTAGTCGTCACGTCCCACACGGTAGAAATCCATGAGCGTTTCGAGATCGCTCTGGTCGATCGGCCGCCGGTACGCGCGGCGTGCCAACGACGACAGGATCTCTCGGGCGCACGCCTCTTGATCCGTGGATTCGCCGCTCGCGGGCCGGCAGATGAACACCGCCCCACGCGTCGGCGTGTCACCCGGCCCGTCCGCATTGCCTGGGTTTCCCGGGTTTCCCGAGCCTCCCGGGAGACCCGGGCTTCCCGCCCCAAACGGTCCGGTGATCGCCACGTGCTCAACGGCCGCGTCGCCGTCCCGCATCTCGTTCACAGCTGCGGCGAACACGCTCTGTCGGGGCTGAAGCACGCCTTCAGGCTCTGTGAACTTCCGCACGAACGAGACGGCCACGAGATGCGGTCCCGCCGTCGCCGGGAAGCGCACTCGCAGGTTCGCGTCCGCGAAGAGCATGTACTCTTCCCAATCCGGATCGCCGAACTGGTTGCCGCCGTAGCTCGCTGGTGCCTGCAGGACGTCCGGCTCCTCGGCACCGAACGTGAACGTGCGGACCAGCACGCCGTCGAGGCGGACTTCCAGCTCGTGGCGCGATCCCAGGCCACGTACGTAGTTCACGTAGTTTCGATGCAGTCCGATCGCGAGGTCGTAGTCCCCGTCGACCGGGAAGTAGTGTCGAATACCAACACCGCCCCGCGATCCAAACGGGAGATCGTTGCCCATCCGGTCGTTCTGGATGAGAAGAATCGGCACGTCGTAGGTTGCGCTTACCGGTCCCAACGGGGCTTCGCCGACGGCCAGTCGTGCAGTCTTTCGCGCCGCCGACAGGTACCGCTCCATCAAGGCCGGCGACACGGTCAACACATCGGCCATGTTGTCGAACCCGTGCTGGTCGATGTCATCCGCAGGCAACAGCGCCTCCACGTCGACGTCGATCGACAACAGGTCACGGACAGCGTTGGCGTACTCGGCACGATTGAGGCGATGGAAGGATTCGGTCCGTCCGGGATTCGGGCGGTCTGCCGCGAGCCCGTCGATCTCGGCTTCCAGCCAATCGCTCAGAACGTCGTACGTCTCGTTCGTCGGACGAGGCCTGCCGACTGGCGGCATTCTCCGCATGCGCAGCTGACTGAGAAGGTTTTCGGGGATTCCCCCGTGTTCACCGACGCGCGAAAGATCGAGACCCTCGAAAGAGAGGTCCCCGCGGTTGGCGCGATCGTTGTGACAGGTGGAGCAGTACTCGTCGAGTGTCGCTTGGAGCAGTTCCGGCCCAGCGACCGGCCCCGCTTGAGCGCTGACCGCGGGGGGAGAGGAGGAGAGCATCGCCGTCACGAGTACTGCCACTCTGATTGCCGCTGCTCTGGCCACTGCTGCGTTAGGCGCCGTTGTCCCGAGGACGGACGGCGGCGACGGGCTTCGTGACATCATCCGTCCGACCTCCCATTAGTTCTAGGCACTTCCTGCACGGCGGCTGAGCCTAGATTGGCCCGGCCCGAGTGGGGTGTCAATGTCGAAGTGAGGCGGAGTCCCGGGTTGTCAACGTGGGACCGACGGCCGTAGCATGAGTCACGATGTTTAAGAGACTTGGCTTGACTGTACCGGTTGTCGCGATGGTCGCCGCCGTTTTTTCCGTGCCCGTTGCGGCTCGGGTGCAGACCGCGTTTGGAACGGCCGCACCCGAGATCATCGAGGCGGTGAAATCGGGTGACCTCGAGACGGTGCGCTCCCTGGTCGCCGGTGGAGCCGAAGTCGATGCGCCGCAGGGCGACGGTGCTACCGCGCTCCACTGGGCGGCGCATCAGAACGATCTCGTGGCGGCCGGGCTGCTCATTGGGGCCGGCGCTGATGTGAACGCAGCCAACGCGCTGGGTGCGACGGCGCTCTGGTTGGCCGCGATCAACGGCAGCGCACCGATGGTCGAGCGGCTGCTCGAATCAGGCGCGGACCCGAGCGTGTCGCTCGGCATGGGCGAGACCCCGCTGATGACGGCAGCCCGGTCGGGTAGCCTTGCGACCGTCGAGTTGCTTCTAGAGTATGGCGCTGACGTCAACGCGGCCGAACTTGAACGGGGCCAGACTGCCCTCATGTGGGCGGTCGCCCAGCAACACGGCGACGTCGCACGCGTGCTGATCGCCAACGACGCGGATCTGCACGCCCGTACGACCGTGTGGGACCAACTGGAAAACACGGCGGGCAACACCAACCCGTCCGGCAACTTTAGGCAGGCCCACGGGGGGTCGACACCGCTTCTGTTCGCAGCGCGTAACGGTGACGTCGAGACTGCACGGGTGCTCCTCGATGCGGGCGCCGACGTCCAAGACACCGAAGCTTCCGGCGCCAGCGCCCTTGTCATCGCGGCACATAGCGGGCATGGGCCGCTCGGCGTGTATTTGCTCGAGAAGGGAGCCGATCCGAACGCCTCGGGAGCGGGCTACACGGCGCTCCACGCTGCGGTTCTTCGAGGCCAACTAGCGTTGGTTGAAGCACTCCTCGACCACGGGGCCGATCTGAATAACCTCGTCGAACATGGCACGGCGGGTCGGCGGTTCAGCGCCGACTACAGCATTCGCAGTCAAGTGATCGGCACCCCCGCGATTTGGCTGGCAGCGAAGTACGGCGAGGTCGAGATCCTCCGCACGTTGGTGGAGCGTGGGGCTGACCCGTTCCTCGTTCACTCGAACATGACGCTGCTCCATGCAGCTATGGGTAATTCCGGCTCGTCTTTGGAGAATCGACGGGACCGCATCGGAAACGCCCCTCCGGATCACGCCGACGAAGAGCGTCGGACCCTCGAGCTGGCGCGCACCCTCATCGACCTGGGCGTCGACGTCAACGGGTTGGGCCGACGAGGCGACACGGCGCTGCACGACGCGGTGCGTAAGCGCTTCGCATCCGTGGTCGAATTCCTTGTTGCCCGTGGCGCAGACGTCAACGTGGTGAACCAACGTGACCAGACGCCGCTGGTTTTGGCCGAGACGGTTCAGGGAATCCCCGGGTCGAACGGATTGAGGAGCACTCGGCCGGAGATCGCAGCGCTGCTGAGGCGGTTGGGGGCGGAGTAGACCGCTGGCTGGAGGCACTACCACGGCGGGTCCCCCCGAAGCGCTCGGGATGGCCTGAACGGTCATGCGGCGGGTCGCGTTCGTCATGAAGGAGGGTGTCGTCTACCGGTACCCCTAGGTACGGCATAGTCTGGTCCCTATTATCGCCTTCGTTGTCGGCAGCCGTTGGAACCTCTGGCTTGGGAGTCCCTTTGATGTCCAGTCCGCTTCCTGTTGTATTCTTCGACCGGCTCGCTAGTCGCCTGGTCCTATTCGCGCTATTGCTGTCGACGGCACCGTTCCCACTTGCAGCTCGAGCCCAGTCCTCCAGCGACTTCGTCCCCGTCACCGACGCCATGCTCCAGGACCCGGCGCCGGAGGATTGGCTCATGTGGCGTCGTACCCTCGACAGTTGGGGCTACAGTCCGCTCAATCAGATCAACCGGGACAACGTCGACCAGATACAGATGGTCTGGACACGAGATCTGGCCCCGCGAACCGGTGAGATCACGCCGTTGGCCTACGACGGCGTCCTTTATGTGCCGCAAGCGGAGGACCGCATCCAGGCGCTCGATGCGGCGACGGGCGACTTCATCTGGGAGTATCGGCGGGACTTGCCGGAAGACCTCTACGGTTTTGTCGGGGGCAACGCCCGTAACAACCGTAACATCGCGATCTACGATCGGCTGATCATCAACACCAGCGACGACAACTTCGTGTTCGCGCTCGACGCCGTGACGGGCGAGATGGTCTGGGAAACGCAGATCTTCGACTACCAAGTCAACTCGGCCACACACAGCTCGGGCCCGATCATCGCGGATGGGAGGATCATCTCGGGGCGTAGTTGCCGGCCGTGGGGTGGGCCCGACGCCTGCATCATCGCCGCCCACGATGCACGCACGGGTGCGGAACTGTGGCGACGACGCGTGATTGCGGGCCCGGGAGAGCCGGGCGACGACACGTGGGGCGACGTCCCCTTCGAGGGGCGGCAACACGTGGGCGCTTGGATGGTGCCCAGTTACGATCCCGAGCTGGAACTGATTTATATGGGCACGTCGGTCACGTCGCCGGCGCCGAAGTTCTTCCTGGACGACCCCGACAACACGTACCTCTATCACAACTCCACGCTCGCACTCGAGGTCGAGACCGGCGAAATCAGGTGGTACTACCAGCACATGGTAGACCACTGGGATCTGGACCATCCCTTCGAGCGGCTTCTCGTGGATACCCCTGTTACGCCTGATCCGGACGCCGTGAGTTGGATCAACCCGCGTCTCCAACCGGGAGAGGTTCGCAAGGTAGTGACGGGGATCCCCGGCAAGACCGGATTGGTTTACACCCTCGATCGCGAGACCGGCGAATTTCTCTGGGCCACGCCGACCGTGCGTCAAAACGTGATCGAGAGTATCGACGGGGCCACCGGTGCGGTGACCGTGAATTCGGAGGTCGTCTTCCGGGAGGTAGAACAGGAAGTGTTCGTCTGCCCAACGTGGGCCGGCGGCAAGGACTGGGAGGCTGGAGCCTACAGCCCCCGGACCGGCACCATGTACTATCCGCTGCGCAATACGTGCGCGACGATGCTGGCCACGGCCAATTTCGAGAGTGATCGGGCGCAGGCCCTGACGGATGGAGGGCAGGGCGGCTTGGCGATCTACTCGCTCGCAGCGAGACACCAGATCGCACCCGGGACAGACAACCTCGGAACCGTTCGAGCGATCTCGGTGGAAACAGGTGAAACCGAGTGGCTCTACGAGGAGCGGGCCGGGACCATGTCACTCGTGGCGACCGGCGGCGGGCTCGTCTTTGGTGGTGATTCCAACGGGCGCTTTCGGGCTCTTGACGACGAGACGGGAGAAGTTCTGTGGGAGATCAATCTCGGCTCGTCGGTCAGCGGCTATCCGATCACCTACGCCGTCGCCGGACGACAATACGTGGCGGTCAACACCGGGGCCGGCTCGCTCAATCTGACACCGGAGCTCCGTCCGGGTCGCGGCACTGACTTGTTCGTGTTCGCGTTGCCGAGCGGGAACTGAGGTCGCGATCGCTCTGAGATTACTTCTGTGGTGAGACGAGCCGAAACCGAGTCTCGAGATTGAGCAGGAATCGGGAACAGCCAGACGAGGCAGGACGATCAGCGGTGCGACTCTCGAGTGAGGTGGGTGGAACTTCGTAAAGGCGGATCCTCCGCCCGCCAAGCGTGTTATAGTCAACCTCCCGCGACCCCGCCGATGCGAATGGGTTTACGTGAAATCATAGGCGCATGAACTTGATCAAGAAAGCACAACGAGCCGTGAAGCGGGCTGCCATGCATTTACTGACGGCCGCTGGCGAGCTAGGCTACTGCGCCCCGCTCAACTCGTCGAACACGTTTCGAAAACGTGAGGGTGGGAGCGGCCAGTCCAAGTCGTTCGTATCGACCCGATCGCCGATGTCGTCGCGCGTCGCGCCGGCCGCCATCTCAGCGCTGACCCGATCGATCACCGTTTCCATCTTAGTACGGAATTCCCGGACTTCGGCCTTGGTCAGGATCGGTCCGTGACCCGGGATTACGGTGTCGAAGTCCAGCGCTAGCAGTCGGGTCAGCGTGGCCGGCCATTCGAGCACGCTCCCCCCGTTCCCGAAATCCCAGAACGGAGATAGCGTGCTACCGTCCAGACGCTGCCCGTAAACGAACAGATCCCCCGTGTGGACCACGCGGAGATCGGGGAAGTAGGCCACGGCGTCCCCGTTGGTGTGGCCCCGTCCGAAGTGAAACATCTGGACCTCCGCACCGCCCAGGAATACTTGCGTTTCGTCGGCGAACGCGACCCGTGGCGGGCCGGGCTGCCCATTCTGGACGATGTTGGCACGGGCGTTCTTGTGCACGATCACTTCGGCCGACGGTAGGAAGTCGACGTTGCTGCCTGAGTGGTCGTCATGATGATGCGTGTTGAGCACGTACTTGATCGGCTGATCGGTGACGCTGGCGACCTGTTCGGTGATGAAGTCGAAGCTGTACGGAAACTTGTTGTCGACGATGATCACCCCGTCACCGGTCACCCGGACTGCCACATTCCCGCCTGACTGTCCGCCGTCGAACCCGGGGAGGACGTAGAGGCCGTCCATCACTTCACGAATCTGGAGTCGCGCTTGCTGCTCGGGGGTCAAGGTGGGCGGGACTTGTTGGCCTGAGGCCAGGGTGATCATGGAAGCGAGGACGATCAGAGCCGTCAGCGAGCCGAGTTTCTGCCAAGTGCTCATTGAATTGTTCTCCGGGGAAAATTCCAACTGTTGATCCAGGATCCTCACCTTCGAGTCGGGTGCCACGACGGCCCATCCACGCATCCCGTCGCCCCGGCCAGGGCTTAGTATTACGTGGGAACACGCCAATCTTCAACGGGGGCGCGGTCCGCAAAGCGGGGGAGGGTCAGTGCTGCCGGTCGCGCTACGGTCCACGAACGGGGCGCATGGTGGTTCTTGCAGTGATTCTCAGGGTGCATATATAGCGTATATGCTATATTACAGCATGGACGCGTCTTCAACGATCGGCGGCGTGGGATTCGTGTGGGCAGCGCCCGAACCGGCGAAGTGCGGGCGTTCATCCCCGACATCACCGATCCGAGGGTCATCACCAGCAGCGGAGGTGAAGGGGTGGTCGCGGACGTCGATGGGGTGATTTATAGCGCAGAGGTCGGGAACCGGTCCGTGAAGCGCTACCACCGCTATATCGATCCATGACTTGCAGCGACCCATGAGTTTCGCTGGCCCTGGTTAGGCTCGATTACTGAGTCGGCTCGCGACCGGAACCGCAACACCCGTTTCCCGGAAGAATCTGTGAACCGGCTTGATTCCTACTCGACTGTCCCGGAGGTACTCTTGAAGATCCCCAACCTGGCTTCACTGACGGGTGTGATTATGGCCCTCTCGTTTGCGGTGCAGCCGACCCTCGCTCTTGCTCAGGACGATGGCGTGCGCTTGAACCGGGCCATCGAGTTGTTGGAGAGCGGCCAACCCGCGTTGGGTGTGCTGTCCGCTGACT
Source organism: Longimicrobiales bacterium (assembly GCA_029941275.1). GTDB lineage: Bacteria > Gemmatimonadota > Gemmatimonadetes > Longimicrobiales > Gaopeijiaceae > UBA822. Next base: position 18,063 of record JAPYQK010000014.1, read on the forward strand.
ATTCGTTGGGCAACGCGCGGACGCTCGCCCGTTCGGGTCTCGATTTCATCATCATCGATATGGAGCACTTTCCGTTCAACGTCGAGCGTTTGCAGCAGTTCCTGCTCGGTATGACGGACAAGCGGCAGATTCAGGAGAAGGGCAACCTCCAGATGAACGTGACGCCGTTCGTCCGGGTGCCGGCGACCGGCGCCGAGGAGGTGCTTTTCCAAGCCAAACAGGTATTGGACGTCGGTGTATTCGGTGTGATGTATCCCTCGATCAGCACCCGGGAGGAGGCCGAAAACGCCGTGGGTGCCACGCGCTACCCACAGGTCACCGGGGCCGTGGACTTCGAGCCGGTCGGGCTGCGCGGTCGTAACCCGGCCAACGCCACCTGGTTCTGGGGCGTTCGCGATTACATGGCGCGCGCTGACGTTTGGCCGCTCGACCCTCGGGGTGATCTCCTCGCGATCATTCAGATCGAAACTGTGGAAGGTGTAGCCAACATCGACGAGATCGTGTCGGTGCCTGGGGTCGGGGTGATCTTCATCGGGCCGTCCGATCTCACAGCGTCGATGGGATATCCTTCGGGGGGAGAGGTCGAAGCGGCGATCCAACGCGTGTTGGCCGCTTGTCTCGCCCAGGATGTGCCTTGTGCGATTACGACCAGTGCCGGGTCGGTCGAGCGGCGTCTGAGCGAAGGGTTCCGATTCGTGACGGTGGGCTTCGACGGGGGAATCTCGGAGGGTGTGAGCGAAGCGTTGCGCCGGGGTAGGGCAGCGGCTGGGCGGTAGGGCGTCTGATTCTGGCTGGATTTGAACTGCCAGGTCTCAGGCGTAGACGGTCCGCTCGAAGCGTCGCAGTAGCCAGAATAGCATCACGCCAGGAATGATCAGACCGGGTATCAGCACCCACCACTCCGTTTGACCCTGCGCGGCACCCCAAAACAGGCGCATTGGGTAGTACAGCGGTCCGACCACACTTCCGATCCACTCCCACGGTGTTGGCACGAAGAAGAGCAACGTGGGGATCCCTCCCCAAACCTGTACCGGCTTCAGCCACATCAAGGCTTGCACCTTGTTCTTGAGGAAGATCGCGTAGGTGAGCGCAACCAACGGGACGGCAAGCGAGGCAAGGGCCGCGCTCGCCAGCAACTCGAGCCATGGCACGGATGTCAGAGTAAAGGCCAGCACGCCGACCGTCGTCAACAAGACGTTGAGGATCATCCCCGCCAGAAGGCGATAGGCGACGAAGCTCCGCAACGAGAGGGGGCTCGTCTGGAGCGCTAGTAACGTGCCCTCGTCACGCTCCTCGATGAAGAGAATACCGATGATGAAGCCGAGAAGAACCGGCTCCCCTGCGACGAGTACGTTGGCCAGGATGAGCCCGTAGTAGGGTTCCAGCTCCACCCACTCCGCCACGAGGTTGCCCAGGAACGGGACCAACGCATTCAGCCCTAAACAGAGCAACGGCAACACCACCATCAGGAAAACCAGGAGGAAGCCATCTCGCCAGATCAGACGAGCATCGTTGGGGGCCATCACGCGCATGGCCCTGATCACCTGTGTGTTCATGAGGTGATTTCCCCCCGTACGACGAAACGGTCGATAGAGCGCGACGCCCACCACAACGCAGCACCGACGACCAACGTCCCGTACACGACGGCGTAAACTTGTTGGAGCGGTTCCACAGGCGAGAATGCACTCTTTGCGAGAAGCAGTGGCGGCATCGAGGGCCACAAGTAGAACAGCGAGGTCGGCCAGATCTCGAAATACCAGAAGTTCGGCAGATCAAACGCGAGAGACGCGAAGATGCCAGGTAGCAAGAAGTGTGTGATCGAGCGATAACGCACGCCGATGGCCACCCCGACCCCGACACCCATACTCGCGCGCATCACCACGGCGAGCACGAGCCAACCGAACGAGAACCCAAGGCCGTATGCCACGATCGCCATGGCCACGCTTTCCACCAGCGCGAGCGTCGCCAGAGTGATCCACTTTGCGGCCAAGTACTCGCTGGGTCGTAGCGGCGAGACCATCAAGACGTCGAGTGTGCCCTCGCCCCGCTCGAGGAGGAGCAGTACGCCCACCAGAAAAACGGTCGAAAGGCTCACGCCGTACATGATCAAGACTGGCATGAAGAAGTTCAGCTGGTCGGGTGTGACGACCGTTCGCAACGCCAGGCCCAGCCCCAGGGCCGTACCGATCACGATCCAATAAACCTTGTAGTGTGCCTGGAGCTGAGAGTCGAGTCGCACGGTACTGGACAGTCTGCTCATGCGAGCTCCCGACCCGTCACCCGAATGAAGATGTTCTCGAGGGACGTCTCCTGAGTGTGTACTGTCTGCAGGGACGGCTCACGCAATGCCGCAAGAAACGCTGCGTTGTCGGCCAGGCCCTCGAGCGGAAAATCGCGCTCTTCGAGGGTTCCGTTCACACCGTACTCCACCCGTACACGCCGCTCTCCGTGGCGGACCTTCAATTCGCGTGGGGCGTCGATCAGCGCGATTTTTCCGTCGATCAAAAACGCCACCCGATCACAGATTTCGTCGGCCGTCGTCATGTCGTGCGTGGTGAGAAAAACGGTCGCTCCGCCGTCCCGCTGCTCGAGGATCAAGTCCTTGATGCGGCGGGCGCTGAGCGGATCGAGCCCCGTGGTGGGCTCGTCCAGAAACAGAAGCTTGGGCCGACACAGGATGGCGCGGGCAAAACTCAAGCGCACACGCATGCCTTTGGAGAACTGCTGGACACGCTCGTCGGCTTCATCGAGCAATTCGACTTTCTCGAGCAGGTGATCCAAGTCCTCGGTCTCGCCTTCGTAAAGAGAAGCGAAGTAGCTCAAGTTCTCCCGGGCCGTGAGGCGGCCGAAGTGCACGGGAAGCTCGAATCCCACGCCGACTTGCTCATAGAGATCGGAACCCCATGCCCGCGAGTCCCGCCCGAGTACGTTTACACTGCCCTGGTAGTCGCGCAGCAAACCGGTGAGCACCTTCTGCGTGGTGCTCTTTCCGGCCCCGTTCGGACCCAGGAACCCGAAGATCTCGCCTGATTCGACCGAGAAGTCGAGATCCTTTATGGCCGGCGCCTTGGCTCCGGGGTATGTGAAGATCAGCCCGTTTACGTCGATCATGACTCGGTGCGCCCCCTTCTCAGATTTGCCCCGTCAGTCGGTGCCCGTGGGTCGGTTCCGGTGAGTCGTTCCCCGCCATCCAGTTCCCGTCAATCGGTCCCCGGCCTCGCCCGCAACTGGAATAACCAGATGTCTCCGGATGTCACTAACTCCAGCGGCAGTGAAGCGCCACCGGCGTACTTTCGACCGCGTTCGGCCAACACTCCCAATACGGTCTCGCGATCCTCGATCCGGACCAACTGGCGCTCGTACAGTTTCTGGTCGACCCGGAGGATCGCTCGCCCGTCCGCGACGGCTTCCATGGGCCAATGTTTCCAAAGTTTGCCCCTGATGGTGTTCATGTAGTTCGAAGGTACGAAAATCCGTCCGTCGTACTCCATGATGTAGGTGGTTCGGGAGCGAGCCGGATCCAAAAGCTGAAACTCGACGGTCGGGTAGTCGCGCAAGAAGGCCCAATCGGGCTCTTCGGTAGCGTCCTGCAATGCCCCGGTCTTGAACGGACCGCCCGCCAAGATGGCCAATGGACCGTCGTGGAACCGAGCAGCGACGAAGGACCCGGTGGTGATCAGAGCGATCGCCAGCGCCACGCCCGCCGCATTCCTGAGAGCCTTCGATTTCCAGTTCATTTCATATGAGTCCGGCTAGACCCGCTTCCCATAAGACCAAATGCGCCCGTGCTGTCATACAAACTCGGTTAGACTTTCTGCTCTTTCCACTTGCCGCGTCTGAACAACAGTCCGGCAACGACCGCTTCGGATGAGGGTCGGAAGCGGGAGGGATGGACCGGTGAATATAGACGACGCGCGGATACGGCTGAAGGTCGGTGGATACGGCCGAGGGCCGCCGGACCCGTTTCCTTACCCTTGAGCGATGTAGCCGACTCGGCAGGGTCGCCAGACAATTGTTGGTCGCGCCTGAAACCATCGCCCACCAACGTGGCCGTCTTCTGGCGCGGTACGGAGTTGGACACGCACGCACGGACGGGCGGTGAGGCGGGTCCCGGTACGGCTTCGTATTTGCCCGAGCTGCCTTTTTTTGGTATCGGTCGGTCGCGAGGACCACTTGAATCAGCTTTGCTTGACGGGCTTTGGAGGCCGCCCGACGTTGTCGGTGCGCTTCCTGCTCCCGCTTTTTTCGCAATTGGGGTCGTGGTACAGATACGGTGCGCTTCGTCCGCCACCCAGTGACCGTGCTCACGAGGGGAATGTCATGCTGAAACGTACGATCTTGAATGCGCCGCTCGGAGCGGTGATGATGTTGGGTGCGACCGCGGCGTGCGGACAACAGTCGCCCGCGCAGCAGGCGCCCATGCTGGACCGGATCAGCCTGCCCCCGGGCTTCAGCATCGAGATCTACGCCGAGGGCCTGTCCAACCCGCGATCCATGCACCTCAGCCCTAGCGGTACGCGTCCGCGGACGCGGGTCAGGTCTACGCCATCCTGGACCGGGACAACGATCACAAAGCGGACGAGGTCATCACCATCGACTCGGGGTTGAACGTGCCGAACGGCGTGGCATTCCGTGACGGTTCGCTTTATGTCGCCGAGATCAACCGGATTCTTCGGTACGACCGGATCGAGTCGCGCCTCGACAATGCCCCCGAGCCGGTCGTCGTGAACGGCACGTTCCCTACGGATTGGATGCACGGTTGGAAGAACATCGCGTTCGGCCCGGACGGGAAGCTCTACGTGCCCGTCGGGGCTCCGTGCAACGTGTGCGATCGAGCTGACGAGGAGCCGCGGTACGCATCGATTACACGGATGAACCCGGACGGCGGCGATCTGGAAGTGTTCGCAAGCGGGATTCGCAATTCGGTCGGATTCGACTGGCATCCTGACACGGGCGAGTTGTGGTTCACGAGCAATGGGCGAGACGGGCTCGGCGACGAAACACCACCAGACGTTTTGAACCGGGCGGCTCGCTCGGGTCTGCATTTCGGATTCCCGTATTGTCATGCCGGTACTGTACCGGATCCACAGTTCGGGGAGGGACGGCGTGTCCATGGGGGGATATCCTCTCGTGACCGAGCGTCAGGACGTCCGCATCGAGCTGGACCAAGGACAACCAGACGTCCTCATCGAGTTGGAGCCGGGAGGTTCGTATCGGCTTCCACCAAGCACAGGAAGAGGTCGGAATTGACTCGGACAAGGGATAGTGATTCGGCGGTTGGCGAATGACCGCAACGCTTTTCGATGAGCACCGAGACGTCGTGCGTCCCGAGTGGATCGATGAGAACGGTCATTTCAACATGGGCTACTACGTGGTGGCTTTCGACCGGGCGACCGACGCTTGGCTCGACCACATCGGTCTGACCGCGACCGAAAGAGAGAGCAATGGCGTCACGACTTTCACTCTGGAATCACACGTGAACTACCTGCGCGAGCTGCATGAGAATGCCCCGCTACGTTTCACGACCAGGCTGCTCGCCTTCGACCAGAAGCGGATCCACTACTTCCACGAGATGTTTCACGAGACGGAGGGCTTTCTGGCCGCCACCAATGAGCTCATGTCTCTTCACGTGAACCTGGCGACGAGACGGGGCGGCCCGATGGCAGAGGATGTGCTCGCCCGGCTGGCGGACATCCTGAGTCGGCACGAAACACTGCCGGTACCGCCACAAGTTGGGCGCCGGATCGGACTCGACGCCAAGTCTTGAGTAGGCGCCCGTGGGATGGCCGTGAAGTCGCTTTCTCGAGGCTAGACGGTGGACAGTGCTGTCGGACCCATCTTACGGGGCCGCTGCCATGCCCCCGCCGAGTCCGTGCTGTGACAGGAAACGCTGAATCGTCTCGAAGATCGCCACCGTCTGTTCCGTGTTGAACCCACCGTGGCGCCCGTTGGGCACCGTGTGCAGTTCGTTCGGCACGCCGACCTCGTCCAGCTTCTCGTGTAGATCGATGGCGTGCTGATAAGGGACCGTCGGGTCCGCATCACCGTGGATCGTCAGCGTCGGGGGTAATCCCGCCCGGACGTACGTCATCGGCGATACATGTTCGGCGACCTCGAATCGGTTGGCCAAACTGCAGGGAACTACGCATCGTTGGCTGTTTTGTGTTTAGGCAAAGGTTATGCCAATGGACTTCTTGAGACTCGGGGCGATCTTTTTGGGGATCTGAGGGGGCGATCCCTTGGTCTTCGTCCCCCTGAGGGGACACCGAAGGGCCTAGTCCTGGGACAACGAGAGGGCTGGCACTGGGTGCCGACTCGCCTACCACACCCCCGGGATGAGCCGAAAGCGCACACGCTGCGCGTAGTCCGCGTACCCCGGCAGCTTCTCCTGGAGCGTACGATCTTCGAACGCAGCGCGGACACCCAGGCTGATCATCGCGAGTACGGCCGGAAGGAGTGCCCAAGCTGAAGTCAGCAACAACGGAAAGGAGAGAATCCATGCTTCCATACCGACGTATCCGGGGTGGCGGACGACACGATAGGGGCCGGTATTGATCACATGGTGATCCCGTTCGGTTTGGATCCGGACGGTCTTCTCGAAGAACGGGTTCTCCCCCATCGCCCGCGTGAACATCCCGCCACCGAGAACGAAGAGGACGACACCTAGGGGCCATGTCCAAAGCGGAAGAGGGGTGCCCCCGGAGTCAACGTCGAGCCAAGCGACGACGAACACCCCTAGGGACAGGGGGAAGAAGACGGCGGACCACACCCAGTCCCAGCTCTCGGTGCCCTTTCCCGGCCACATCCGGGCTTCGATGACGTCGTGATTCACCACGACCAGATAAGGCACGGTGAGGACCCCATAGATGAGCCAGAGACCTAGGAACGCTTGGAGTG
>JAPYQK010000015.1:0-9391 GCA_029941275.1 Longimicrobiales bacterium
AGGAAGCAGCGTCCACCTCGGGGTATCCGTAGTGGCCGATGGCGAAGAAGTCTTCCGTGGGGGTGACCCGCGACGTGAGATCGCGCAGATCCTGTGCGATCCGGTTCTGCCCGGGAAGCCCGCCGCCCGCACCGCCAGTGAGTCCCGTAAAGGACTCAGGCACGTCCGTGAACGGAACTACGGTGACTTGCTGACCGAACCACGATGCGGGCCAGCCCGAAACGGGCGTTACCGCCAGTCCCACCGTGACCAAGCCAGCTTGCCGTAATAGCTCACGTCGTGAGACTTCCGGAACCGGCCGGCGCTCGATCGAGCTCTTGATATTCAACTGGCTCGTGGAACGGGCACCATTCACTGCACTTCTCCGGTAGCGGGGTCTGAAAAGAGTCGCTGAGCAGATCCTAACGCCCGAGCGAGAATGTCCACACACGTGGCCCCTCGCGCGTGCCTCCCGCAGCGATCGAAACGTACTGCGCACCGTCGAGTTCGAAGGTAATGGGTGTCGCTGTTCCGCCACCGACTTCGATCGACCACAGCTGTTCGCCTGTCCTCGCGTCAAGCACGATGAGTTGATTGCCGGTGCCGCGGAACACGAGGTTACCCCCGGTCGACAAAGTGCCGCCGTTGCCCCCGAATCCCTCGGCCGGGGCGCGCCAGACCTCGGTGTTGGTCACCGGATCCCGGGCCACAAGCATCGTTCTGGGGCCGGTCAGTTCCGGCCGCTCCGGCCGTGTTCTGCTGCCGCCGCCACGGATGGTGGTGCCGGTGTTCCACTGGCCCAGTGTGTACTGGAAGTCCGTGACCATTTCGTAATACGACTGGGTGTTTTGCGCCGGCAGGTACACGAGGCCGGTGTCCGGATTCCACGCCATGGGACGCCAGTTGTGGGCGCCGGTCGGACCGGGTGAGAGGAAGGCCCCCTGACGGTTCGTGCCGTAACGAGCCTCGGGTGCCTCGATCGGCCGACCCGTCAGTGTGTCGATGCCCGTCGCCCAGGTCACGTCGTCGGCGAAAGGTTCGCCCGAGATGAACTCGCCGGTCAGGCGATCGATCACGAAGAAGAAGCCATTCTTCGGTGCCTGTACGATGACTTGGCGCTCTCGCCCGTCGATCGTCAGGTCGAGCAACATCATCGGCTGTGTGGCCGTATAGTCCCAATCATCGCCGGGGGTGGTCTGATAGTGCCACACCAACTCACCGTCGTCCGCGTTGAGAGCGAGAATGGAGGACAGGTAAAGGTTGTCGCCGCCGCCCGGGCTGCGGATGTCGCGGTTCCATGGGGCGCCGTTGCCAGTGCCCACATAAACCAGATTCGCTTCCGGATCGAACGCGAAGGTATCCCACGCCGAGCCGCCGCCGCCGACCACCCACCACTCTCCGTTCCACGTCTCCGCAGCGAGCCGCATCGCCTCGCTCTCAAAACCGTCCGCCGGATTGCCTGGGACCGTATACGTGCGCCAGGCCTCCTCGCCCGTTTCGGTATCGTAAGCGGTGACGAAGCCACGGATCCCGTACTCCGCTCCGCCGTTACCGATGATCACGTTCCCCGCGGCGATTCTCGGGGCGCCCGTAATGCTGTAGTCCTGTCCCGGGGGCGTGGTCTGCACGACCCACTCCACCAGGCCCGTCTCCTTGTTCAGCGCGACGAGTCGTCCATCCAACAGTCCTGCGTAGATCTTGTCACCATAGATCGCGACGCCGCGGTTCACGTCCCCGCAACAGACGCTCGGGCCGCCTTGTCTCTCGTCGGGAATCCCCGGGTCCCACTGCCAGACATTTTCGCCCGTGCGTGCGTCGAGAGCAAAAACGAAGCTGTGTGCCCCCGTCGCGTACATCACGCCGTCCGAAACCAGCGGTGTCGCCTCGAGCCGGGCTCCGGACACCGGGATCTCCCAACTCCACGCGACCTCGAGTTGGTCGACATTGTCCGAGTTGATCTGATTGAGCGGGCTGTAATGTGTTTCAGCTTGGTCTCGCCCATAGGAGAGCCATTCCGCGGGTGCGGCTTCGGCCAGCGCGGCCGCGTCGACCAATTCGGCGTCTCCGGACTGCTGCCCCGAGGCGGACTGAAGCGGCACGAATATCGTCGCCAGCGCGGCCAATGAGGCCACCGAGGTGACAACCACGGATCGGTTTTTTCGAAGTGGACGGTGCATGATTGAACGGCTCCTTTCATTGACCTGTCGAGCGGTCTACGGACCACGCCGTATAAAACGCCCCATTGCTGTATAGGACACAGCGTAGGGCGGAAGGTTCGGCTTCGGCAAGGGGGACGGACCGCGCCTCGCAAGCGCGCCTCACGACACGGGTTGGATTCGTTCCGAGGTTCCGTTCGACGCGGTCCTCAGGCCGGGGTTCCTGTGTGTCCGACACTAGTTAGATCAGATATCAATGACTAAACTAGTCATATGGCCACTGTCTCCGTTTCGATCCTCAAGTCTCGGCTCTCCGAGTTCCTCCGTCGGGTGCGGGCTGGTGACACCCTCGTGGTCACGGACCGAGGGGCCCCTGTGGCCATCGTCACGCCCATACCGGAGGGTGATCATGAGGGCGCCATCGACGTGCTAATAGAACGAGGGTTGGTCCGGCCGCCCCGAGCGGTGCTGCCCGACGATTTTTGGGATCGGCCGCGACCGAAGGATCCCTCCGGCCTCTGCAGTGCGGCGGCCTTGGAGGAGCGAGGCGAGGGCTGGTGATTTTCTGGGACACCTCGGCGGTGATTCCTCTGATCGTGGATGAGCCGTCCAGTAGTCGGTTGGCGGAGGTGTTCGAACGCGATCCGGGGATGGTCGTTTGGGGGGGGACGTCCGTCGAATGCACCTCGGCCCTCGCTCGACTCGAGCGTCAAGGCACCGTGGCGGCTCCGGACGTAGATGCGGCGCGGGACCTTCTCCAGACGTTGGCGTCTTCGTGGACCGAAGTGCTACCCACGGACGGTGTACGGGAGCATGCCGGTCGAGTCCTTCTCCGCCATCCCCTAAGAGCGGCGGACGCACTTCAGATCGGAGCGGCCATGATCTGGGCCGATGACCGACCCAGGGGCCACCCCTTCTGCACACGGGACGCTCGACTCATTGAAGCCTCCCGGCTGGAAGGGTTCAATGTGGTGGGTGCGGGCTGATAGCGGGAAGCCAAACGCCGACCTCACAGTCCGAGCACGTTCGTCCGAACTTTCGTCAGCCCTTGTTCCTGCGCCCAGAGGTCCAACTCCACCGCAGCCATCTCATCGACGAGCGGCACGGCGTTGCCCTGCTTACGCAGATCCACCGTCTTGATGTACCGGGAGCACGTCGTGCACGCGTCGACCCGGACGTGGGCGATGGACTCGGCTGTGTGCACCGGGAGTTTGCCCGCCTCGGTCTCGCCACAGTGGGGGCACGTGAGGCGCTGAAATCGCCACTCGGTAGCACACATGGAACACGTGAGACTGCGATGGCCGATCGACTCGGAGAGATCTCGGAGGACGGCCACCTGCGGCTGGCCCCCACACACATAGCACGAATTCCGGGTCCAGTCGTTGGGAAGAGCGGAGGTCTGGGCGGTGGCGGTTTCCGGAGTCGAGGCGATATCGTGGGTCGAGGTGGCCTGCGCGATCGACGTGATTACGGGATCGAGAAACGCCCGGGCATAGAAGCCGAAGAGACTTTCCACCTCTTCAACCTCTTCGCCCTCTGGGTTGGGGCCTCGTCCAAGTTCTGGTTCCCGCCAGGAGCTAAGCGCATTCCGTAGCGGATCGATCCGCCCGTCATCGTCCCCAGAGAGCAGTGTTCGGGCGCCCTCCCGAATTTGCTCGGTACCCAGATCGGCCACACGTGAAAGGAACTCGCGGAAGGGAAGGGCGAGCCCATCGAGCGGAAGCGTGTCTACGCGAAGCCAGGGAGAATCGCTTTCGGGGGATCGGATGAGGGCGAGCCATTCGGCCGCAGGCACTTGGGCCGCCACACGCTCCTGCACCTCGGTGAGCCCTGCGTAGAACGTGAGGATCTCCGATGCGTGCGGGGTTCGGTCGAGAAGATGAGTCGCGCGGGCACGACGGACGCTCCAGATACTTCCCACCTAGCCGGACTGATCTTTATGCCAGAGGGGGTGGTGCAGCTTGGCCCACGCGTTGGTCACGGTCCCGTGAAGCATGCCGCCGAGGGTGCCGGGATATGCGATCGTGCCTAGATAGACGTGTACGATCAGAAGCAGGCCGCCGAACACGGTCGAGAGGTAGTGAACCAGGCGCATGCTGTTCACGACACCCCCGTAGAACGGGCCCACCCCCAGGAATCCGCCGGGCATCCACATGGGGATTCCCGTCACGATGTAGGCGACGCCGAGTATGGCCATCGACCAGAAGAAGAGCTTCTGACCACCGTTGTACTTCCCCGCGGGTGGGACGTTGTCCTTGTCGTGCACGGCGTAGTGTTTGATCGACTTTAACCAAGCTCGGTCCCCGTCCTGGATCGACATCTCCTTGGCCCATGTGAAGAACATGACGACCATGGAGCCGGTAAATAGGGTGCCCATCCAGGGGTGGAGAAATCGAGCCGTCGATCCGCCTCCTACCAAGCTGGTGATCCAAAAAAGGCGGGGGTGTGAGAAAGCCAGCCCGGTCATCAGGAGAAACAAGAAAGAGAGACCGGCCACCCAGTGGATGACTCGCTCGGCGTATGCAAACCGTTTGAGGTCGTTTGGCGCGCTCACCCCTCGGTGCTCCCGGTGGGGTCGCCAGTCGGTGGTGTTTCCCCCGTCGGTGGTGATGGGACCGTCGGCGATGATTCGCCCGTCGCTTGTGACTCGACCGTCGGCCTTGATTCGCCTCCGGCGGACATAGGGGCCGTGCCCCCTCCAACACCGTTCGAGGGGACTTCCGCTGCTCCAGGCTCCTGGGGCCCGAACCCGAGATAGTGCAACGCAGTCCCCAAAATGCCGAGCCCGAGCGCCGAGGCGCCGAGCTTCCTGAGACCCCCTAATGCCGCCAGTGCACCAGGGCTTGCCTTGGGGTCTGCCGGCAGGTCGTATTCACCTAGCTGATCCCCGTGCGGGACGACGTACATCATATGTGTGCCGCCGACGCCCGCCGGATCGTACAGCGTGGCGTTGTCGAAGCCCCGCGCCTGCAGCCTTTCCACTTTCTGCTCGGCCAGCGTGACCATGTCTTCCTTGGTCCCCCAGGAGATTGCGTTCGTGGGGCACGTTTTCACACAAGCCGGCTCCAGTCCCGCTTCGACCCGGTCCACACACATGTTGCACTTGTACACTTTGCGGGTAGCGGGATTGAACCGGGGAATGTCGAAGGGACACCCGGAGACACACAGCTGACAGCCAATGCAACTGTCATGATTGAAGTCGACGATGCCGTTCTCGTACTGGACGATCGCGCCCGGGGAAGGGCAGGCGTACAGACAGCCGGGCTCCTCACAGTGAAGGCAGGCGTCCTTCTTGATCAGCCACTGGAGATCACCCCCCACTTCGATCTCGTTGAAGCGCATGAGCAGCCAGGTATCCGGACCGAGATCACGGTGACTCTGCATACTTCCGAAATTTTCGGTGGGCTCGATCCCGAGTTCGTTCCACTCCTTACACGCGACCTCGCACCCTTTGCAACCGATGCAGCGCGAGATGTCGATCAGCTTCGCGTACTCGGGTCCGGTGCGAACGTTGGGGGACGGGGGGGGCTCGGATGATGCCGACATGCGCCGGATGGCCAGCCCGCTTTGTGTGACGCCTCTGTCCTGGGGCATCAAGCTTTCTCCAAGTTCACGAGGAAGGCTTTGAACTCGGGGCAGCTCGTGTTGGCGTCACCGACGAAGGGCGTGAGGTTGTTGGCCATGGCCCCCGTTGTGATCCCCTTGAAGCCCCAATGGACCGGGATACCCACGGTCCAAACCGTACTCCCGTTGACCGTGAGCGGCTTGATCCGCTTGGTGACCACCGCGACACCTTCGACTTCACCACGCTTGGACCAAACCCTGACCCGCTCTCCATTCTCGATGCCCTTTTCCACGGCCAGGCCTTCGGGGACTTCTACGAAAAAGTCCGGCATCAGCTCCACGAGGTAGGGCACGTTCGACGTGACGAAGTGCTCGCGCTCCACCACCCGGTAGACCGTGCAGGGGTAGGGGTAGTCGTCGTCGTCGTTGGCGAGGGTCTCCTGGACACCGTCGTACCAACGGATCAGCGGGTTTGTGGGGACGTCTTCGTGCAACACGTTGGGCGTAGGACTCTCTACCGGTTCGTAGTGTTCGGAGAAAGGTCCATCCACCAGGTAGGTGGTGAACAGCCGTGCCACGCCCTCCTCGTTCATGATGAACGCGCCCGCCTGATCCGGCGGCGTGGTCGGGCCGTAGTCCGGGACGTCACCCACCCACCGTTCGCCCGTCCATCGAATGCCCGCCCTGGACGCATCCCACGGTCGCCCCTCCCCGTCGGCGGAGGCCCGGTTGTAGAGCACGCGCCGGTTGAGCGGCCAACTGAACGCCCAATCGTGATGGAACCCCATTCCCGAGGGGTCGTCAGTCCCACGCCGGGCCATCATGTTGCCGTCCTCCGTGAAGCTGCCCGTGTAGAGCCAGTTTCCGGATGTGGTCGTGCCGTCGTCCCGGAGTTGGCCGAACGACGAGAGGAGTTGGCCGGTCTCGAGGTCGGACCCGTTGATTTCGGCCGCCAGTTCTTCGAGGCCAGGCTCGCGCGGGTTCAGGTAGTTCCACTGGAGATTGAGGATGGGCTCATGGAAAGCCCCGCCCTCTTCCTCATACAGTTCCTTAACGCGCCAGAAAAGCTCGCTAAGGATCCACGTGTCGGAGCGCACACCCTCGGGCGCGTCGATGGCTTGCTCCTTCCACTGGGCCCAACGGCCTGAGTTCGTGAAGGAGCCGGCGCGCTCGACCCAGTGCGTGGCCGGCAAGTAGAGCACCTCGGTGTCGATCTCGGCCGGATCGACGTCCGGCGCTCTCCAGAACTCGGCAGAGTCTAGCATGAAGGGATCGATCACCACTTTCCATTTTAAGTTGGCCATCGCTCGCAGGAGGCGAGGCACATCCGGTCCGGCCAGGAGCGGATTGAAGCCCAACGCCACGAGTCCTTCGAGTCTGCCTTGGTGGGCTTGGTCCCACATGGATAGCCAAGTGGCGTCGTCCGCCGGTTTGCCCAGGTAGTGATAGCCGAACTCGTTTTCCGGCCCGACCGTGTCACCGAACCACGCCTTCAACTGGGAGACCATGAACCGGGGGTAGTTGCCCCAGTAGTTGACGGTGTCGGGTACCAGCGGCCTCGGCGTGGACGCTTCGAGATGGCTCGCGAGGGAGGTCTGATCCGGTCCGGGTACCTTCAGATACCCCGGCAGGATGCCCGCCACGATGGCGTGGTCCGTCGCACCTTGCACGTTGGCGTGACCACGCATGGCGTTGATGCCGCCCCCGGGCCGTCCGATGTTGCCGAGGATCAGCTGCAGGATCGCGCCCGTCCGGATGATTTGGCTTCCGACAGTGTGCATCGTCCAGCCCACGGCGTACATGATCGTGCCCACCCGGTCGGCGGTCCCGGTCGAGCACACGATCTCCGCCATCGCGAGGAACTCCTCGGCCGAGCATCCCGCGATCTGCGCGACCACGTCAGGCGTGTAGCGGCTGTAGTGCTCCCGCATGAGCTGGAAGACGCAGCGAGGGTGCTGAAGTGTCATGTCCCGAAGGACGAAGCCGTCCGAGCCGCGTTCGTACTCCCACGCCGTTTTGTCGTACGCCCCTTGGGCTTGGTCGAAGCCCGCAAACAGACCGTTCTCGAATCCAAAACCGTCCTCGATGATGAACGAGGCGTTGGTGTGCAGCCGGACATATTCCTCGTGGAAGAGCCCTTCGTCGAGGATCTTGTGAATCATCCCGCCCAGGACAGCGATGTCCGAGCCGGGGCGAATCTGCATGTGGTGATCGGCCACGGCCGACGTACGGGTGTACCGGGGATCGACCGTTACGATCTGCGCGCCGCGCTCATCCCTGGCTTCTAGTGCCCACTTGAAGCCGCACGGGTGATTCTCCGCGGGGTTCGCCCCCATGACCAGCACGACATCGGCGTTCTTGATGTCCTTCCAGTGGTTGGTCATGGCGCCCCGTCCGAACGTTGCGGCCAAACTGGCCACTGTGGGGCTGTGTCATATACGGGCTTGGTGGTCGATGTAGACCAACCCCATGGCGCGCATCGTCTTGGTGATGAGGTAGGCGTCCTCGTTGGCCACGGTGGCGCTTCCCACCCAGCCGATGCCCTCGCATCGGTTGACCGTTCGGCCCTGCTCGTCTTCCTCGACGAACGAGGCGTCTCGGGAATCCTTGAACTTCCTCGCGAACCAGTCCATGGCGAAGTCCCACGAGACTTCCGTCCACTCCGAAGCACCCGCCTCGCGGTGCAGGGGGCCTTTCTCGAGGCGCGGACTCATGGCGAGCTGCATCTGGGCAGCACCCTTCGGGCATAAGGTCCCACCGTTGATCGGACTGTCCGGATCACCCTCAACGTGGATGATCGAGTTGACCGTGTTGAGTCCGCCGCTCCCGTGCACGTAGGCGATCGCCCCGCACCCCACGGCGCAATACGGGCACACGGTCTTGAACTCGCGTGCGTTGGAGATCTTGAGTTCGCGCGCGGCCGCATAGGCGGGTTTCAAGTCGAAGCCGAGTGCGTTGACCAGACCGGCGCCACCCGCGAGGGCGGAGACCTTGAGGAGGTCTCTGCGGGAGATGTCCGGTGTCATAGTCGTGAGTCGGTTGCAGTCATCATCGTCTTTGGTTCGGCGTCGTGGCGGACTTCGCGGGAGCCCAGGACATCCCATGGAGGAATTCATAATAGGAAGACGCAGGGTAAGGCGGCAAACGGCGGCGCTCCGAAAGGGCCTCTGACCCCGTTTTCGACCAAGCGCATCGCGGGCGTTTCGTACTAAAGTCGGGGTGTGCTTTGAGCGATACCTCCTTTAAGGCATTCCATCCGCCCGAACTGCCACTTTCATCCCAATTCTTGCCACGTATGAAACTTTCAATCGCACACATCATCTTGATCGGGTACGCTCTCGTGGGGCTTACCTTCGCCGCAGTAAGCGCGACCGTTTATCGCGATATCGTCTTGATGAGAGACAGCGAGGCGTGGGTAGAGCACACCCTCGATATGAGGAACCACCTCGGGACCATCCTCTCGGCGTTGCAGGATGCCGAGACCGGTCAGCGTGGATACCTCCTCACGGGCGAGGAGAGCTACCTGGAACCGTACCGAACGGGATCGGCCGCCATTACGGCGGAGATCGCTTCCATCAGGGCACTGACGGAGAATCCGATGCAACACGCCAATCTCGATCTGTTGGGGCCTTTGGTGTCTGCGAAATTCGGAGAACTAGACCAGACCATCGAAGTGCGGCGGTCGATCGGCT
>JAPYQK010000015.1:9491-24164 GCA_029941275.1 Longimicrobiales bacterium
CTCCACGGGCCGCGGGAAGGCCGTGATGGATCAGATTCGAAGCGTGCTCTCCACCATGGACACCGTTGAGGACGTGCTGCTGGACGATCGGGTCAGGGAGGCGGAGGAGCCGTGCCGGCGTCACGACCTTGGTCACGCTCATCGGCACCCTGATCGGGGGCGTTGTGGTTGTCCTCCTGGCCGCCTTCGTCACGCGAACCGTCACCGTGTCTCACAACTCGTTGGCGGCGGAGGTAGCCGATCGGGAGAAGGCACAAAGGGAGCTCAGACAACTTGCGAACTCCCTGGAGTTGCGCGTATCGGAACGGACAGCCCAGGTCGAAGAACAGAAAGATGCGTTGTGGGTCAAAGGCGAGGAGTTGTCAGATGCACTCGGCTTGGCTGAGGTGGCCACCAAGGCGAAGGGGGACTTTCTCGCCAACATGAGTCATGAGATCCGGACCCCCTTGAACGGCGTGATCGGAATGGCCGGCCTGCTTCTGGAAACGGACCTTTCCGCCGAGCAACGCAGGCAGGCAGAGACGTTGCGCAACAGCGGAGACGATCTGCTGCGACTTGTGAACGACATCCTGGACTACTCGAAGATCGAGGCCGGTTACCTCGGGATGGAGGTTCTGGACTTCGACCTGAAGACTCTGTTCGACGACCCGGGAGCGGCCTTGGCTCTGAGGGCGGAACAAGCAGGCCTCGAACTCGTCGTTGCCGTCGAACCTGAAACACCCACGCACATACGGCAGCGCCACGATCTTCGGCGCCGCGAGATTGGCGAACTTGGTGCCCCCGACCGCTGCCGATCTCGATCTCTAAAATTCTGATCGATCCCGTATGAACCGGCCGTTGATCCTGAAAGAGATGAGGACCGTCATAGGCGCTCTCCCCTCGGGGAGAGAAATCGAAGTGGCTAGCTAGCCCAACCCGACACCCATCCCAACAGGGTCCCCTCGATGGACTCGGAAAGCCCGGGCACGAAGAGAACGGTCAGGACGACCGCGACCGTCACGCCACCTATGAGCCAGTAGACCCGCTTCACTGCGAGGCTCCCGTCATGCTTCCGCCGCGCGCGGCCAACTCGAAAAGCCACGTATTCCCCGACTCGATTCGGGCTGCCGCTCCGCTGTACCCGTACTTGCGGCTCAACTCGCTGGCTACGCCCTCTAACGCAGTACCAGCCCGAATGCGCACGAGCTGGCGCTCGTATCTCTTGCCTTCGATACGCACCATTGCTCGGCCGTCGCGCACTGCTTGTGCGGGCCATCGCTTCCACATGCGACCGATGGGGTTGTCCATATATCCCGATACCACGTAGAGCCTGCCGTCAGTCTCCGCGACCCAGATCAGCCGGGATCGCGGGGGGTCGAGGAGTTGAAGCTCGATGGTTCCGAGGTTCCGGGCGAAGCTCCAGTCCGGCTCCGGGCCCGTCACTAATTCTCCAGCCACGAGGGGTCCGCCGCCGAAAAAGGCCGATGGCCCGTCGGAACTGCCCGATGTAAGGGCAATGGTCGCGAGCGCGACAACGGGAATGAGGGTCAGCACCCCAGCTACCACGCCCACCTTACGAAGGATGTCCCTGCGATCCATGCCCATAGTTCAAAGCCCCTTTCGACTCTCTGCATTGGAAGACCGATCAATACGAGCGTACCTGTAGCTCGCGAGCGTGTCAAACCGGGTGGGCATCTATCCCTTGGTGGGGGCCGGATATACATTTGCGCGGCGTATTATGCTGTGAACAGTGTTGGTGAGAAATCAGGGGGAGACAGGATGAGAGAGACGGACGGACGGACGCTTTCTCGGCCACTCGTATGCTTGGCCGCAGTTTCAGGTATGCTTGCGGTCTCGATGGGCGGGACTCCTGCGGCAGTGGCCGCTCAAGCGGATGAGGTTCAGGTGCCTGACCTAGTCGGCGTTTGGAACGGCGGATTCAGCGCGCGGCGGGTCAACGGGCCGAACATGCCCTGGACACCCGAGAACTTTCCCGTGCTCAACGAGCGTGGACTGGCTTTCCAAGAAATTTTCGACGAGGCGATCGCACCGAAGTACGACTGCGTTCCGGCGGCGTCGCCGGCCCTCCAGTACGACCCGTACTTCATGGAGGTCGTGCAGTGGCCGGATCGTGTTCTGTTCCGGTACGAGAAGGACGACCAACTCCGCACGGTCTGGATGGACGGGCGCGACCCGCCTCTGAACGAATACACCGTCCAGGGGTTTTCGAGCGGCCGGTATGAAGAGGGCGCGCTCCTGGTCGAAACGACGCAGTTCGTCTTCGATATCGCGGGATTCGACGACTACAATGGGATCCCGTCGTCCCAACTCAAGAAGGTGACCGAGCGGTATTGGATTGAAGGCGAAGAGTTACGGATGACACTGACGGTCGAGGATCCGCTGTTCCTGAGGGAGCCTGCGTCCTACACGACGCGTTGGCTTCCCGCCGCCGAGGGGTACAAGCTCAGCTCCTACACATGCGACGCCGAAGAAGCGCGTCGCGCCGTGAAGTTCATGGTTCCGCGGTACCGATAGCTCCGAAGTACAGGTATATTCTGCAGTACTGACAGTTCTGAGTACCGATGAAGTTTGACGTGCCACGAAACAACCAAATAATGAGTGTGAAACCTCAGGGAGACAGACTGGTGAAAGCAATTCTTTGGATATCGTCTCTCGTCACCGTCGTCGCCCTCGGATTCGTAGTTACGAGTCCTCCCGTCGAGGCACACCATGCTAGCGGGCCGTTCTACGACGATACGAAAAGCGTCGAGGTGGTCGGCGAAGTGACCAGCTTCAATTTCCGCAATCCGCACTCGTTCCTTTTCATTCGCGGAGAGATTGAATCGGGCGAGATGGTGGACTGGGAAGTCGAGATGGGCGCGGCCGTGAGCATGTCCCGCAACGGCTGGACCCGTGAATCGATCAGTACCGGTGATCAGATCAGGGTTGTGGGTCAACCGTCGAGAGCAGCGGGGACCCACGGTGTTTGCTGTGCGCGAATCACGATGCCGGACGGAAGTCCGCTCCAACTCGTGCGGAGCGATGACGAAGGGTCACCGCTGCAGCTGGTCGCGCTGATTTCGAGGGCCGAAGACTAGCTCGGACCACCATATCCCGGATCTGGGCACTCTTTTTTTATTGCACTTTCTGATGGGGCGGCCAACCTTCTTGTTGTAGGACGTACGTTCGTTCAGCAACTCATTTTCCGGAGATATTGAATGTGCGCCGTATGTTTCTGACTCTTTCGACGGCGGTCGCGCTCGTGGCTCTCGCCGCGCCTGTGGACGCACAACTCAAGTTTGGCGTTCAAGGTGCCATGATCAGCAGTGTTGCCGATCTGAGTGCTGTTGACGTCACTCAGCCCGACCTCAGTGGTACATTTGGCGCAGGCCTACGCGCGGCCCTGCAGCCTCCCATCTTTCCGCTCGGCGTGGTCGCACAGGGCGTTTATTATATGCCTGACCTCGACGACACCAGTCTTGCGACCTATTCGCTCGCAGCCCAACTCCGGGTTCCGTTGCCGCTCATCAGCCCCTACGTGATTGGCGGAATGCAGTGGACCCGGCGGGCTGCTGCGGGAGCGGCTTCCACCACCAGTAGCGGACTCATGGCCGGTGTGGGCGTCCAGTTGACCCTCGGCCTCTTCCTCGAAGCGACCATGGAGTTGCCGGAAGATTTGGCCGGTGCGGCATTGTCCGTTCTGGACAACGACCCGATCGTCATCAAGGCCGGGTTCGTTTTCGGCGGCTGATGATGTGCTGAGTTAGGCGCCACAGGGTGCCGTGATGCGGGGGGATTGTCCTGGACGGTCCCCCCGTTTCTTTTGAGGGTCGCTAAAGGCCCTTTCCTTCCGACACCGTCTTGGCCGAACGGGTGAGCACCCGTAAGTCGGTGCCACCATCACGTTCACATTGCCACGTGAACAGGAAGGACCTTAGGCATACCCGACCGTTGTGAGGGCCGGTATCCGGCTCAAGGATGCCACGTTCCTCGAGTGCGAGCTGTGGGTCTTTTGCGGAGCGCCGCTGACGGGCATCTTGGGTTTTGGCCGCTACGTCGTTCCATCGCCTTATAGGGAGAATCTCCATGCCTGCACCCATGACCCGGCGTCAAATGATTCAGGGGCTCGCCGCCATGGCCCCGGCAGCCGCGCTGGTCGGCGGTGGCCCGGGTCGTCGGTCACTCGTGGCAGCCACGATCGGTTCATCCAGCGGTACATCTACCACCGGTTCATCTGCCACACCCCAGGAGATCGGACCGCTGTCCGCCTCGGTGCTACCCGACGGGATCCGTTCTCGATTCGTGGACAACATCAACGGCCTTCGCGTGCACGTGCTCGAGGCCGGTTTCGAGGGTGGGCGCCGCCCGGGTCTGCTGCTGCTCCACGGGTTCCCTGAGCTGGCCTACAGCTGGCGAAACGTGATGGTGCCGCTGGCCGAGGCCGGCTATCACGTGTTTGCGCCTGATCTACGAGGGTATGGGCGCACGACCGGATGGGATGATGACTACGACGGCGACCTCGACTCATTCCGGCGGTTGAACGTTGTTCGCGACGCGATGGGGCTCGTCTCCGCCCTCGGCTATCGCTCGTTGCCCGTTGTCGGGCACGACTTCGGCTCGCCTGTCGCAGCGTGGTGTGCGGTCGTGCGGCCGGACGTGTTTACGTCCGTCGCGTTGATGAGCGCACCTTTCGGTGGCGTCGCGTCGCTACCGTTCGACACGGCTGACAATCCGAGTCCCCCGTCGTCCCCCGGCCCTAATCTCAACGAGGAGATGGCTAGGCTCCCGCGTCCACGCAAACATTACCAGCAGTATTACCGGACGCGCGAAGCCAACGAAAACATGTGGCACTCACCCCAAGGGTTGAAGGCGTTCATACGGGGCTACTACCACTACAAGAGTGCCGACTGGACCGACAACAGGCCGTTCCGGCTCGCATCGCGCACGGCCACCGAAATGGCGAGAATGCCCACGTACTACATCATGGACATGGCCGACGGCATGGCAGAGACCGTCGCCAAGAACATGCCGAACGACGCCCAAATCGCTGCCAACACTTGGCTGCCAGACAGTGCCCTCGAGGTCTATGTCGAGGAGTACGGCCGCACCGGCTTCCAGGGCGGACTGAATCACTATCGATCAGGCGGCATCGGGGCTCCGGAGCAGCAGCTCTTCGCGGGCCGGACCATCGATCAACCGTCGCTCTTCATCTCGGGCGCCAGCGACTGGGGCAGCTATCAAAGCCCGGGTGCGCTGGGGCGGATGCGGAACCAGGCTTGCACCGACATGCGAGCCGTGCACATGGTGGACGGCGCCGGTCATTGGGTTCAGCAGGAGCAGCCGGAAGAGACCAGTCGCTTGTTGATCGAATTCTTGAGGAGCTTGTAAAAGACGATCCGAGGTGCAGCCGCTTGGCAGCTATCAGTGGAAGGCAGCTACACCGCCAGGGTGGGAGCTGATATGAAGCGTGTAGTACCCTTTCTGGCGCTCTTCTTATGGGGCGCTGCCGGCGCCAATGGGGGCGCAGGCGCTATTGGCCGCGCCACAGGCGTTCTTGGCGGCACAACGATCGGCTCCGTTGGCCTCCGGCCGCAAGGCGACGGGGCCAGCACCGTCATGATCCCTGATGAGCCGATCCTCTCCGGCCATTCGCACAACGACTACCTACAGCCGACACCCCTGTGGGACGCGCTGTCGCTGGGGTTCACTAGTATCGAAGTAGACATTTACCTTGTTGGAGGAGCACTCCTCGTCGGCCACGATGAAGAAGATCTCGAGGCGACACGGACGCTTCAGTCCCTCTACCTGGATCCGCTCAGAGATCATGTGCGAGCGCACGACGGTTGGGTGTACCAGAGCGATCACTCACTCGATCTCCTCGTCGACATCAAATCGGACGCCGGGTCGACGTATCAGGAACTGCGTGATGTACTCGCCCGGTATTCGGACATGCTCACGAATTATTCTGAAACGGGTGTCCAGATGGGAGCGATCTCGGTGATCGTGTCGGGGAACAGGCCTCGCGAGTTGATGGTGGCCGAGGAGGTACGCCTGGCCACTTACGACGGTCGGATCGAGGACCTGCAATCTCCCATGCCGGACAACTTCGTTTCCGTGATCAGCGACAACTGGGAGGACCATTTCAGTTGGCGGGGTCTGGGTAGCCTCTCCGAGGCTGACTCTCGCCGGCTCGCACAGACGCTGGGCGCTGCGCACGGAAGCGGCTACCGCCTTCGGTTCTGGAACATCCCGGCTCCGGTTGGTGGACCGATCCAGGAGGTGTGGCGTCGACTCCTGGAGGCCGGCGTTGATCTGCTGAGCGTCGATGACGTGAGCGGCTACCGGGACTTCCTGGTCAGGACTGGGCGGATCGACGCCTCGGAGCGACTCCGCTGACATCCGACGAGAATCCGGACTGCTGAAGAGCTCTCGTTCGAACGTTACTCCCCTGACATAAGCGCCGCCAACTTCTCTACGGGCAGCGCCTCCCGCGGTTCGTTTGCGACGACTCTTCCTCGTCGGAGCACTACGAAACGGTCCCCAACGGGGTGGGCGTGGTGCGGAGTGTGCGTCACGAAGACCACCGCAACACCCCGGTCGGCCGCATGACGCACGTGCTCCAGAACACGCTCGGACTGCCGAAGCCCGAGTGCCGCGGTGGGCTCGTCCAGGATCAGGACGCGAGCGCCGAAGTGGAGGGCCCGGGCGATCGCGACGGCCTGACGTTCTCCGCCCGATAGGCTTCCGACCGGCTGATCCGGATCCCGCAGCTCGATCCCCATCGCCGTGAGCTGTGTGTGTGTTTCCTCTCGGCAGCGGCCGACGTCGATTCGGCGGAACGGTCCCCGGCCGGTCGTTGGCTCCGAGCCGAGAAAAAAATTTCGCCAGACGCTCATCAGCGGCACCATCGCGAGGTCTTGGTAGACTGTCGCGATCCCACGGTTGAGCGCCTCCCGGGGCGAGAGGAAGTGAACCGCTTCTCCGTCCAGCAGGCACGCACCTTCGGTTGGCGGGTGCACCCCGGCCAGGACTTTGATGAGCGTCGACTTGCCTGCGCCGTTGTCTCCGAGCAAGCAGGTAACCTCGCCAGCGTGCGCGGCCATATGGGCGTTCTCGAGTGCCACGACTTTACCGAAGCGCATTGAGATATCACGAGCCTCCAGGCGCGGCACGTCGCGATCTTCGTGGTGAGGCTTGTCCTGGGCCTCGAGGCGTGGCTGGGCGGCACCGGCCTCGACGGGCAGCGTGGCGTCGTCCATCAGGAGGCTCGCTGCGCACGAACGAGCACGGTTCGATTCACGAAGACCGCGAGCAGGAGCATCCCCCCGAGGAAGACCTGGAACCAATCGGCATCGATGCCGCTCATGACGATGCCTTGTCGGACCATCCCGAAAATGAGCGCGCCGATGACCGCGCCGACGATGGTTCCGTATCCTCCGGTGAGCAGCGTGCCGCCGATCACCACCGCGATAATCGCGTAGAACTCTTGGAGTTGCCCGCGAAGGGCGTCCGCCCCGCTGAAGCGCACCGCCTGGATGATGCCGACCAAACAGGCGCACAGCGCGTTGGTCATGAAGAGCCCGATCTTCACGCGGCCGATGCGCACGCCCACGTTGCGCGCCGCTTCGGGTTGGCCGCCTGCAGCGAAAATCCAGTTCCCCCAGGGCGTGCGCAGCAGAACCCACGTCGCGAGCGCGGCGCAGCCGAGCCACCACACGATGGATATCCGTAGTCCCCCCACTGGGGCACTCCCGAGGACGGCCCTCGCGATCTCGTATCCGGAGATGTCGTCGAGGCCACCGAGCTGGGTCCGGCTGGTGAAACCGCGCGCCGCAGCGATCGTCAGGCCCCGCAGGATGAAGAGTGTTGCGAGCGTCACGATGAACGACGGTAGCTGGGTTCGCACGACTGTGAGGCCGTTCAGGAAGCCAATGAGCAAACACAGCACGACCGTCCCGGCGATCGCGGGCCAGACCGACCAGCCCAGCTCCGTCGTGAGCAACATGACGGACATACCGGAGACGCCCACGATCGAGCCCACCGAGAGGTCGAACTCGCCTCCGATCATCAAGAGCGCCACACCCACTGCCAGGATTCCGAGCGGGGCCGCGGCGTTCAAGTACGAGGCTGTGCCCGCCATGCTCCGGAAGGCCGATCCAGCAGCGCCCGCGAAGAGGAGCCAGATGAGGATGGCACCGACGGCCGCAGCGGCCCCCGGCCCCAAGAACGTGCGGGTGAAGCTGCCTGATGCCCTCCGGCTCACCGTATGCCGCGCCTCGTGAGGTCCATGACTTGTTGTGCGGTCTCCACGGTCACGAAACCAGGTCCGGTCGGAATGGCCCTCCCTCCGCCCGGCGCCGTGCCGGTCTCGATGTACAGAGTGAGCAGGACGACGGGCAGGTACCCCTGGAGGTACTGCTGCTGGTCGATCGCGAAGTCGATGTCACCGTCTCGGATAGCTTCGAGCACTGGTGTAGAGAGGTCGAACGTACCGAGGTGCACCGCGTCGACCCGCCCTAGATCACGGAGTGCGGCGAGCGCGGGCTCCGCGGCCGTGGTCCCGAGCGTCAGAATTCCATCGATCGTAGGATCCGCCAAAAGCGCCCCGGCCACTCGCTGGCGTGTGTCCTCGGGGTCCGCGAGCTCGACGGCCAGTACAGACGCCGGGACACCACGTTCTGCCAGCGCGTCCGTGAGCCCCTGACATCTCGTATCGAGGGCGGCGTTGCCGACCTCCTGGTTGACGCACAGAACGCGCTGCACGCCCGATGCGGCCAGCCGCTCACCCCCGCCGAAGCCCGCGTCGTACTCGGCTTGGCCCACGTGGGCCAAAGCGCCGAGGGAGGCCGAGGCGTCTTCGCCCGAGTTGATGGTGATCACCGGGATGCCACCCTCGACGGCCGCCCTGATCGAAGCGTCCAATGCGTCGGGGTCTGGCACGGAGACCACGAGGCCGTCCGGGCGTGAGGCGACCGCGGCGTCGATCATGTCGCTCATCGCCACCATGTCGAACGTGTTGGGCGCCTGGTACTCGACCCCTACGCCCAGGTCGCGCGCGGCGTCGTCGAGGCCGTTGATCACCACGGACCAGAACGGATTGGCCGACACGCCGTGCGTAACCGCGACGATGCGAAGGTCGCCTCGTGCGGTGGCATCCGTGGACGCACCTGGGGAATCGTCGGGGGATCCGCACGCGGTGGTGAACAACATTGTGGCGGCGAGCGTGGCAATGGAGATCGCCGAGGCGGCGCGCTGAGGGGTTTTCGTCGTGCGCATGAAGGGGACAATCCGCCCCCGTCACCACATCCGCCAGTAGCAAGGATTCGTCACTCCGCGATGACCACGACTCCAACGTGCACCTCACGGGGGGTGGCGAGCGATTTTCGACCCTGGGTGTAGATTGTTTTCTGAGGATCAGCCCCAAAGGGAGAGGCGACTGGCGAATCGCATTGCGGATCTACGAACTCGCTACACGGTGGTCGACGCGGCGAGGCCCTAGCTCTGAGCCGTAAACGATTGTGTAGCTCTGGGCCAAAGCAATCTGGAAGCGATTGGTCCTGAAATATGGGCGGGGGCTAACCCTCACCGTTCCGAAGAACTGGCGGGCGGCCCAGACTTTGTGAGGCGGTGCCCAACTCCCGCTCGACGGCCAACGCTACGCCAAGCAAGGCCTCGTCTTTCCCGCCCGGTGCCACCAGTTGTAATCCGATCGGCATCCCGTTCCTGTCTAGGCCAACCGGGATGCTGATCGCCGTGAGTCCCAGCGCACTGATGGGGTAGGTGGGCCGGAGGATAGCAGCGTTCGCCTCGCCGTAGCGGTCGAGATCGGCGAGATCGGCCACCGATGGTGGCGATATGATGTTGCTGGGCAGAACGAGGATGTCCGCCTCATCGAAGAGCTGGTCGGCTTGGCCGGCCATACGCCGATGGTCGGCGAGCGCCGCCTGGTATTCGGGGTGATCGGTCGTGAGGCCTTGTGCGACCCGGATCCCCACGATCGGGTGCAGGATGTTGAGCCACCCGGGCAACTCGTTCTCCAGGAAAGCTAGACATTCGGTCGAGGCGATTCGGCGACGTCCCAGGGAAAGCTCGAACGCCTCGTCGAGGAGTCCACCGTCGATCTCGAGAAGATTCCCGGCCCGACCGCTCAAGCGCGAAAGTACTCCCTTGAGTACGTCGGCGATGTCGGACTCGCAGTCCTCCCAGATCCCGCAGCGCGGGATCGCAAAACGAACTCCCGCCAACTCGGTCCCAGCGAGTTGTTCCAGGAGTCGCAGGGGATTGTCGTACTCCGGGTCCACGCATCCGAAGAAGTAGATGGAGTCTTCGACCGTGCGGGTCAGCGCACCGACCGTGTCGAACGTGTGACTCAAGGGAACCACGCCTTCCGTCGGCCATCGGCCTCTTGTAGTTCTCTGACCGACCGTTCCCGTGAGCGCCGCCGGAATCCGGATCGACCCACCCGTGTCGGAGCCTAGCGCGATGAGCGCGGAGCCCTCCCACAGACTCACACCGGCTCCGGAGGACGATCCACCGGGTATTCGGTGCGTATCGTCGTCCCACGGGTTCCAGGGCGTGGCCCAATTCGGATTGATGCCGACTCCTCCGAACGCCATCTCGAC
Organism: Longimicrobiales bacterium; assembly: GCA_029941275.1. Classification (GTDB taxonomy): domain Bacteria; phylum Gemmatimonadota; class Gemmatimonadetes; order Longimicrobiales; family Gaopeijiaceae; genus UBA822. The sequence goes on from JAPYQK010000015.1 coordinate 20,093, forward strand.
CATATGCGTCTTGCCGACGGTGATCGCGCCGGCTTCCCGAAGTCGAGCGACGAGCCAGGCGTCTTGCGACCACTTTTCTGGGAGCTGTCGCGGCGTTCCTGCGAAGGTCGGGAGGCCGTCTACGCCGTAAAGGTCTTTGACGGACATCGGGATGCCGGTGAGGGGCGGGGCGTGGTCGTCGCCCGCCAGCACCTGGTCGGCTGCACGAGCCGACTCGAGCGCCCTCTCCTCGTCGCAGAGTTTGTACGCCTGCAGCCGGTCCCCGAACTGGCCGTGTTGACTGAGGGCGGCCGTCATCAACTCTACGGCGGAGAATTCTCGGCGACGCAGGGCGGAGGCGATGTGCGCGATGGAGTGTGAGAGCATCTCGTTCGTCCCAATGAGTACCGAGGACCGGTCTAGCGCCGACCGACTTCACCCGGAGCCCGTCGAAAAGCCGACTGAACAGGACAGGCGCGGAACGGCTCCCGAGGGCGTGCCCCACGTTGCCCGGCCTAAAAACACAAGAACATGAGGTCGAAACTAATCCTACGGGGCCCTTCCGGGACCGTCGCCGCTGGATTTCGATCAGAAAAGGAATATAGAGGATGACGCGCACGTCGATGGTTGCCGCCTTGATTCTCCTCCCGCTCATCTGGGAAGCTGACCGGTGCCCCGGTGAGCGAGCTGTCCCGCGACGGCTTTACTATCGAGTCATCGGTTCGCCTTCCCGTTGCGGAGAACGACCGGCTACAAGCGGTCAGCCTCCATGTGCGCGCGAGCCGAGCCGACGAGGACAATCTCGCGGGCGGCGTGTACCGTCGCCTCCAGTTCGCGGGTGCGTTGACGGCACACCTCACTCGTGCTTTCGACGCCCAACTCGCATACGTCGTTCAATGGGAGAGGCGATCCGCACCCAACCTCTCGAACAACGTATTCAGCCTGAGCTTCACGGCAGAGTTCCAACCGGCCGTTGACTGATTTCCCCGTTACGGAACGTGGAATGCCTCCTTCCCGGCTGATCTTGTGGGCGGTGCTCATTTTGGGCACGCCATCGCCCTGGGTCACCGACGTTGGTGCGCAGGACGTGCCGACTCCCGAGCAGCAGGCCCAATTCCTGGTCCGAGCGTTCGGCTTCGATCGGGCCCTCGTGGATCGCGGTGCCCTCAGGATCGCGGTGCTCTACGTCGAGGAGCCGGCTGAGGCCGAACCGATGCGATCGGCCTTAGAAGCAGTTGGATCCCCCGGAGTCCAGGGTCTGCCGGTTACGGCCGTGGCCGTCCGATTCGAAAGCGTCGCAACGCTCCTCGAGGGATTCGAGGAGGAGGGGGTGACCGCCGTCTACATCCCCGGGACGTTGGCTCCTGCGTTGTCCTCGATCCAGCAGGTAACCCGGGCGCGAGGCCTGGTCTCTCTATCTGGGGGACGTCGCCTAGGGGAGCAGGGAGTTGCCATGGGCGTTTACATGTCCGGGAGTGGGCCCAGGCTCATTGTGAACCTACGCTCGCTGCAGATCGAAGGGGCAGATATTTCGGCGGAGGTCCTGGGGATCTCGGAGATTATCCGCTAGCGGTTCGTCGCGCTTTGGCGCACACAGAACGATCTTTCCGACTGGGCTACAGTTGCACTCGTAATCTTCCCGGAGCATCATGACGCCCCCGTCCACAAGCGACGATGCGTAAGGCGAGAGACGCCTCGGACAATTGAAAAGCCCGCCGGAGACATCATGGACATCGTGTACATCCGTGACTTGAGGATCGACACCGTCATCGGAATCAACGACTGGGAGCGCAAGGTGCGCCAGACCGTGAGCCTCGATCTCGAGATGGGCACCGATATTCGTGAAGCGGCCGAGAGCGACGACATCGTGGCTACCATCGACTACAAGGCAGTGGCCAAGCGCCTCATCGCGTTCGTGGAGGACACCGAGTTTCTGCTCGTGGAGAGGATGGCCGAGCGGGTTTCGGACATCGTGCGTGACGAGTTCGGGGTGACGTGGCTGCACCTGCGAGTCAGCAAGGGCGCCGCGGTTACCGGAGCCGCCGACGTGGGAGTCGTCATCGAACGGGGAGAGCGCGCCTAGTGGCTCGTGCGTATATCGGCGTGGGCAGCAATATCGATCGTGAACGAAACGTGACGGCCTCCTTGGACGCCCTTTCCGAGGCATATGGAGATCTCCGCCTCTCGACTGTTTTGGAGACCGACGCGGTGGGTTTTAAAGGCGACCCTTTCTACAACCTCGTGGTCGGGCTGGAGACCACTCAGCCCGTTGGCGCCTTGGCGGAATTTCTACGAAGGGTCGAAGACGACTGCGGGCGCCGCCGCGACACGCCGAAGTTTAGTTCCAGAAGTCTGGACTTGGATCTGCTCACCTACGGTGACGTCGTGGGGGTGGTGGACGGCGTTTCGCTTCCCAGGCCTGAAATCACTGAGAATGCTTTCGTCCTGTATCCGCTCGCTGAAATCGCCGGTGATGAGCTCCATCCAGTTGCACGAGAGAGCTATGCTGACTTGTGGCGGCAGTTGGATGTGGGAGAACAGGAACTGCGGCCGGTTGCCTTCGAGTGGCAGCGAGCACGGTCGTGGAATCCGCACTCCTGACCCGGATCAATTCAGGTCAAGCTACGGCCACCGTCCACCGCGATGATTTGACCCGTCACATAGGGCGCGCGCTCCGCCAGAAATAGCACGGTTTCCGCAATGTCCTGGGGATCGCCCTGGTGCCCGAGCGGCACACGCTGGAGTTGGCGTTGCCTCCGTGCGTCGTCTTCCGTTTCATCGCTTTGGGGCCACAGAATCACGCCTGGGGCAACGCCGTTCACCCGAACATCCGGCGCCAATTCGCGGGCCAGGGATCGGGTCACCATGGCTAGCCCGGCCTTGGCTGTACTGTATACGGAGTGATCGGCTAGCGGCCTCTCGCCGTGGATGTCGATCATGTTGATGATGTTCCCGCGGCTTTGCGTCAGGCTCTCGGCCAGTGCTTGGCTCAGGAAGAAAGGCCCTCTTAAGTTGCTCCCGACAATGGCGTCCCAGTCTTCCTCGTCGACGGTGCCGAGGGGCGTCGGGTAGAACGTCGAAGCGTTGTTGAGGAGCAGGTCCACGCGACCAAAATGTTCGAGCACTTCGCCGGCCAATAACTTGCTTGCGCCGTGACTCCCCAGAGCGGCCTGGAAGCAATGGACGGACCCGTTCCGCAGTTCATTGAGATCGGCGGCAAGGACATGGGCTGCATCGGCGGAGCTCCGGTAGTGCAGCGCGACGTGGTAGCCGACTTCGTGGAGGGTCCGACACAGATGGGCGCCGATGCGTTGAGCGCCGCCTGTTACCAGCGCGACCTTGGTGTCTTCCGTTCCCATGGTCCTCCAGTCTATCCCGATCCTCCGTCGAACCAAAGGCTGCCCAAGTCGATTAGCGGTCCAATGCTCTCCAGCGCTACCACATTCCCGTCCCGTAGGCTATACTGGTCCAGTTCTCCATAACAAAAGCCCCCCAGCGCCTCTGGCGCTGGGGGGCTTTTGCAGCAAGCAGGGAAGCTCGGATGCTAGTCCTGATCGAGTACGGGCCGGCCTTGCCGATCGGCTCGGATCTCCGCGATCCCCTCTTCGTCCAAGTGGGTGACTGCGATCCAGTGGTGTGCCATCTCGTCGGCAGTACGATCACCGATGCTGACCCACTGGTCCGGGTCGGGGTTATACCGGTTGTCCGCCGAGTTGTCGTACCACTGCGTCAGAATGAGTTGGTCTCCCACATCTAGGAGCGGCGCCACGTCATCCGCGAAGATGTGGCTGTGATGCCAGAGCGCGCTCCAGTTGGAGACCATGCCCACCATCTCGGTTCGACCGTTCGAACGCAGAATCTGCATCGACGCGGCCACGAGTCGGGTGTGACCGTGCGGCTGGAAGCTGTCGATCCGCACCGGCGTGCGAAACGTATGGAAACCCTGAGTCATGAGGGTCCCGTGCGGTGCGATGTCGAATCCCCTACCGCCCTGGAGGGGGTAGAGGGTCAGCGTCTGCCGATACTCCTCTTCGTAATCCTCCGGGTACAGCCAGATCCCGACCTTGACCTGTGCGTCATCGACCTGCACGCC
>JAPYQK010000016.1:0-8303 GCA_029941275.1 Longimicrobiales bacterium
TCGGTGCTGGACTACCCCCAGCCGGTCGTCGCTCTGAACACGGACGGGTCGCTCGATTTCTCGGAGGTGTACGACGTCGACATCGGGGATTGGGACAAAGTCGCCATCACTTATGGGTACCGGGAGTTTCCATCCGGTACGGATGAAGACGCCGAGCTCGAGCAGATTCTGCAAGTCGCCTGGGGCGACGACATCCGCTACATGACCGGTCAGGACGTTGGGATTTCTCCTCAGGCAGACCAGTGGGCGAACGGCACCGATATGGGGCACGAGCTGGAGCGCATGATGGATGTCCGAGCTGCCGCACTAGCACGTTTTGGGGTCGAGGCGATTCAGGCAGGCATGCCGATGGCAACGATAGAGGAGGCGCTCGTGCCCCTCTATATGCACCATCGGTATCAAGTAGAGGCAACAGCCTCTGCCATCGCGGGTGTCGAATTCACTTATGCGACGCGAGGCGATGGCCTGGCTCCGTTCCGGCGCGTGCCTCCCGCAGTACAACGAAGCGCCCTCGATGCACTTCTGCGCACCATCGAACCTGGTGAGCTCACCCTTCCAGATCAGGTCCTCGGGTCCATCCCCCCGAGGCCGCCGGGATATGGAAGACATCGTGAGATGTTTCCCCGATACACCGGTTCGGCGTTCGACGCGATCACGCCGGCGGTGGTCGCCGCGCAGCACACAGTGAACATGCTTCTTGAACCCAGTCGGGCGGCTCGCCTTGTGGAGCAGCATACGCTCGACCCGTCCCTTCCGGGTCTGGACGAGATTCTGGAGAGTCTGTTCGAGGCGAGTCTGGGCGCGTCAACGAGTACTGAGTACGAAGCTGAAGTGAAGCGAGCCGTTGAAGGAGTTGTGCTCGAACGAACCATGTGGCTGGCGGCAAACGCACCGATGCGTCAGGTGCGTGCGATTTCGTTTGCGGCATTGCGTCAGATACGTGATGAGCTACGTGAAGACGATCCGCCCCATGCTCAGTTGTTGGCCCTGGACATCCAGCGCTTTATGGATCGTCCCGGCGAAGCTGTGTCGGACCGCCTGCTCCCATTGCCACCGCCCGGAGCCCCTATTGGAGAGCCTGCGATGGACTGGCTCGGAAATTGGGAGCCATGGTGTTCCTGGCTGGACGACGGATGGCCGGAACCCGGCGAGCCTCTGGTCCATTCATTTCTTATGGGGAGGAACTAAGTGGACGGACACGGTGCGTACGGAGCACCATACGCTGTCGTATGGTTGTCGCTGAAACATCATGGAAATCGTGTTGACGCGACCCACTTCTACCGTTAACGTGGGTTTCGATGCAATTCAATTGTGAGGTTTCTTGAAAGATCTCGTCTGTTCGAGGTCACTTTTGAGAAGCGCGGGCCTGACGGGTCGCGTTGTTTTTTGTGTTACAGGACGTTGCGGCCCGCTCCCGGGCCCATCGATGGATGTTAGCAAGTAGGCTCAACCAAGGGGGAGCTATGAAATCATCATTCCGTTCCAGAGTACTGAGCACGTTCGGTGCCCTGGTGGCGGCCTTGTTGCTGGTGGTGCCGGGTATCGGCGCACAACAAGGTGGGACAGTCACTGGGAGGGTATTGGACGCACAAACCGGAGAGCCGATAGCAGCGGTGCAGGTATTCATCTCCGCGTTGGACCTTGGTGGCCTGACACAACAAAACGGCCGTTTCCTGATTTCCAACGTTCCTGCGGGCGCCCATACGGTGTCCGTGGCCCGCATCGGGTTCAGGACGACAGATAGTCAGGTAACAGTTGGTGGCGGTCAGACCGTTGAGCTGAATTTCTCCATGGCTGAAGAAGCTCTGGCGCTCGACGAGATCATCGTCACGGGTACCGCGGGTGGCACGCAGCGGCGTGCGCTCGGGAACTCGATCGAGGTGCTCCGCGCCTCGGACATCACGGATCTGGCCCCGGTCACGAGCATGCAGGATCTGATGTCTGCTCGTACGCCCGGCCTGCGGTTCGGCGGATCCGTCGGCCAGGTGGGTGGAGGCATGGGAATGTCCATCCGAGGAGTGTCCAGCGTGAGCCTCGGAAGCCGTCCCCTCATCTATATAGACGGCATCCGGGTAGAGAATGATACAAACGTGGGTCCCAGCACTGGCTACGGCCAAGCGGGGAGTAGCTTCAACGACCTGAATCCGGACGACATCGAGAGCATTGAGATCGTCAAGGGACCGGCGGCGGCGACGCTCTACGGAACCGAGGCTTCGTCCGGTGTGATTCAGATCATTACTAAGAGGGGTAACGTAGGTGCACCCCAGTTTGAGTTCGAGATCACTGGGGGCCAGAACTTCATGGTGAATCCTCAGGGCGTACTCGGCACACAGTTTGGCTGCAACATCACCGTGTCCCAGTGCCCCGAGGCCAATCTCGTCAAGGTCAAGCTATACGACGAGGCGGGCGACTACCTGCGAGGTGAAGGACGATTCGCGGGTAACGACAACAGCCGAACCGGAAATCTCTTCCAGAACGGGCTCTCCGAACGCTACAACATGAGCGTCCGCGGCGGGACCGATGCGGTCCGTTATTATGTCGCCGGAACGTTTCAGGACTCAGAGGGCGTCGTTGACTACAACACGCACACGCAGACGAATGTGCGCGCGAACCTCAGCCTGATTCTGCACGAGGACGTGAGCGTGGACGTTTCCACGGGATATAGCGCGGGTAGCACTCGGTACGCGACGGTCCAATCAGAGGGCGGCGTTTGGCACCAGCTCGTATGGGGCCGGCCCTCCAACCTGCCTGGCCTCCGCACGGCCAGCGGCTCAGGCTTCCTGGGGTTCCAGGAGCGCTTTCCAGAGGCGTACGAGGGCACGGACATCACTCGCGACTTCATTCGTTTCACGGGTAGCGTGACGACGACCCACACCTATCAGGATTGGTTCACCCAGCGCTTGACGGTCGGTATCGACCGAATTAACGCCACGAACAACAACTTCATCCCGGGTTCATCGGACTTCCCGCGGGCTCCCCGAGGGCGACTCGTGATCAGCACTCCGATCGACGATAACTTCACGTTCGATTGGAATGCGAGCGGCAGGTATCAGATCACCGAGAGCTTGGGGACCACCACGTCCGTCGGCGCCCGGTACTACTCGGCGTTCAGCGAGTCCGTCTCCAACACAGGGACTGGCTTCCCTACCGCCGTCCAGACTGTGATCAGCCAGACCGAGTTCGGCGATCGCCAGGTCGGCTTCTCGTCCATCGAGAACAAGACACTCGGCTTCTTCATTCAGGAGCAGCTCAGCTGGCAGGACCGGATCTTCCTGACGGCGGCGCTGTCGGGGGATGATAACTCCGCGTTCGGATCCGACTTCGCGCTGCAGTATTACCCGAACTTCCAGGGTTCATGGGTAGTCTCGGAGGAGTCGTTCTGGAACGTAGACATGATTAACAGCCTCCGTTTCCGCGCGGCATGGGGCCAGGCAGGTCGTCAGCCCAGCACTTTCGCCTCGCAGACGCTCTACGGGACGATCTTGGGCCCGAACGGCAACGGTCTAGTTCCGACCACAGCGGGTAACCCCGGGATCGGTCCCGAGGTCAGCACCGAGTGGGAGGCGGGCTTCGACGTCGCTCTTTTCGACGACCGGCTTTCCGGCTCGGTCAGCATCTACAGCACGGTGACATCCGACTTGCTGGTGAACCAGTCGCTCGCGCCGAGCACGGGGCTCACCGGTTCGCGACAGTCGAATCTGGGTGAGATGACGAACCGGGGTTGGGAGGCGAGCATCGACGCACGCCTATGGGAGAGCGATAACTTCTCGTTTGACCTGAACCTCTCCGGAGACTTCACGACGAACGAGATCACGAAGCTCGGCGAGGACATCCTTCCGGGCGGGAACTTCCAGCTCGGCTGGCCTTTCCCGAACATCGCGACCGACTACTACCTCCTGGAAGCGAGTATGAACGCTGCCGGTACTAACTACGACGGCGCTTCGCTGATATGTGACGGCGGACAGCCCGCGCCCGGATACCCAGATGGTCCGAACATTATGATGGGTGGCGATCCTATTCCGTGCAAAGATTACAACGAAGACGGGATGCTGCTCGGCCCATCCTACCCCAAATACAGCTTCCACATAGCGCCCACGCTGACGGTCTTCCAGGACCTGCAGATCTTCGCGCTGGCGGATGGCCAGTACGGTCGCTGGATCGCGAGCGTCGACGCCAACTACGCGTGCCGCTACTATCGGAGCTGCCGGAATTCAGTCACCAGGAGCGACCCATTTTTCCTCGCTGCGACGAGCGGCGCCGGAGCGCTCGACGACCGTTACAACGGGCGGTTCCAGGCTGATTTTTGGAAGCTCCGCCAGATCGGCGCGCGTTACACGCTACCTGCAGGACTCGTGGGGGCCATGGGCGCGGAACGCGCGTCATTCTCGGTTGCCGCGAACAACCTCTTGATGATCTGGCAGAAGAACAAGCGGGATCTCTCGGGCAACAAGCTCTACGACCCAGAGTATGCGCGAAACAGTAGCACGCCGTCGCAAACTGGGCTGTGGGAGTTGCCTTCGATGGCGAGCCTCAGCGCGACGCTGCGGGTGACCTTCTAGCTTGAAAATCCTGGACTTCTGCCAACCGGTATGCACACAAATAGGATGGGATATCTGACATGAATAGAATTGGACTTAAAAACAGATCTGGACCACGGAGCATAGCTCTCGCATGTGTGCTCCTGGCCATCGTTGGCTGCGACAGCCTCTTGGAGGTAAATCTTCCCGCCGCCGTTACGTCGGACGCTCTCGACAATCCGGGCGTCGCGGGAGTTCTCCTGAACTCCATCATGGCGAACGTGGAGTGCGGATACTCCACGTTCGTGTTCGATGCTTCCGGTCAGGAAGACAACTACCAGTCGTCCACCGGAGTCGCCGGCAATTACCCTCAGTACACCCCCGTCGCCGGGGGCGGCTCGTGCGACACGAACCCGTACAGCCAGTCGTGGATCGATGCCTTCTTGGTCGCACGGGGACAAGGGTACGTTGTCTACGACCAGATCAATGGCTATGAAGACGTGGACGTGCCTGACAAGGCAGAGCTCCTGGCCCAGACGGCTTTTTACTTGGCGGTCGTGTTGGACATCTTCGGCGAGCACTTCTGCGAGTTCGCCATTGATGGCGGCCCGCTGCTGAGTAATCAGGCAACTCTGGACATCGCGAACGGCTGGGTGGACAGCGTGTTCACGAATATCACCCGGGCCGGTGGCGATTTCGCTGTAACCACAGGGGCCGGAACGCACGGCACCAGCCTGATGCATATGGCGAACGGTCTTCGGGCACGGATTCTCTGGGCCGGGAGAGACCTAGCCGGGGGGGCTGCGTCTGCGGCCCTGGTCCCCGATGGTTATGTGGGCTGGGTGTTGCGTGAGGGCGGCGAGAAACGGCGGAACATCACAAGCAGCGCGCAGGGCGGTGGCGGTGGGACTCAGGCCGCCGGCTTCGTTCAGGGCCCGGTACAGTTGGACAACAGCGCAAGGAGTTACTGGATCACTGAGCTCGGGTCGCATCCGGTGACCGGCGTTGCGTGGCCCAGCCCGGTCCCGTTCACGGGTTATCTCGACCTCGCGACCGATTCTGAGGGTAGGGCCGTGGACAACGGTGGTTACCCGCTCACGACGGCGGGAGCCACACCAGCAAGTGTAACTGATGTGGTGGGCGCCTTGACGGTCGATCCGCGCATCAAGCTGAAGATAGGCAACACTGCCGGCGGTGACGACAATATCATTCAGAAGTACACGGACCTGTCCGACGACATTCCGCTGATCAGCTGGAGGGAGATGCGGTTGATCCAGGCGGAGGCCGCGGGGGCTAGTGCGGCCGGGACCGCTTTCGTGAACGCCGTGCGAGCCGCGGACGGTGTGGGTCTCCTCTCGGGCGCGTACCTGACACTCGTGCAAACAAACGCGGACAGGTTCGACGACATGCTGATCGAGGAGAGACGTCGGGCCCTCTGGTTGGAAGGGCGCTTCTGGGCCACAAAGATCCTCAAGAATGAGAAGCTTTGGTTCCCACGGGGCGTTGGCGACTTCGTGAATCCTGCACAGATTCGGAGCTTCGAAGGAGGAGTTCGACAGCTCCTGCAGAATGACGAGTATGAGATCAACACGAACTTCGGGCTGGATGACCGGGGCGCCGGGTGTGCCGCCGGAGAGCGGCCGGTAGGGACTTACCCCAACTCCCCGGCTTAGAAAGCGAGCGGAGGTTTCCGGGCCCGGGGTCGAACCCCCGGGCCCGGTTTTTTTGTTGCTCACCCTCACGCCCCTCCGGGTGTCGGACGGTCGAGGGCTTCCCAGCGATGGGGTATAAAGGCTGTTCGTTGTGCGGCTACCCGAGCGAGAGGTACCCCCCGATGAGTTGGTCACTACGCCGTCCGGCCCTCGCGATCCTCGTGGTATGTGTTGTCACGACGGCGTGCGGGAGCGCACGGGAGGCCGCGCCTGTCCCGCCGTTTGCGGACACCGAGACGGTCCTGCTCACGGTTCACAACCGCTCCTTCAGGAACGCTCGTGTTTACGCCTACTGGAACGGCGTGAGGGACCGCTTGGGGATGGTCACGGCGAGCACGAGCCAAACGTTCAGCTTCAAGTGGAGGAACGAGGAGATCCAACTCGGATACGACTTCATGGCAGGACGGGCCATTCCTGGTGGAGGGGGTCCGTTCGATCTAACCGACAGCTACCGCAGCCCTCCCCTGCCCGTCACGCAGGGAGATCACCTGGAATTTCAGATTCGGTCCACGAACGGGACCTTGCCCTTACCGTCCCCTTACCGTCCCCACTAGGATGACGCCGTTCGCGGCGAGAGGATACAGGGCCGCGGCAACGCCCGTCAGCACTTCAATGTCCTCCACATCCCTGGCGGGAATCCCCAGCAGTGCCTCGTATGCCAACCCGCCCGCCATGACCACGCCGTCGATCAGGATCAGCGGCTCGACACTCCCCACGACCGTAGTGCCTGGACGCAGGCTGAGCGTGTAGTCGCTCTTTCCCACTGCGCTGCTGTTGATCCGTATCCGCGGGACTTCGATCGAGAGTAGGTCCATCGCGGTTTGTGCGGCCTCGACCGTGCTGTCCTCAGGGGGTCTGACTTGCACGAAGACCTCCGCCAACGTCGCCGCGACCGACGGCAAAACGACCTGAACGAACGCCACCCGGTCGCCGCTGACCTCGACTAACTGGACCACACTCACATGTCCGGGGGCACTCACACGCATCGATATCGTCCCGAGGGGAGCGTCGGGAAACGCAAAGGCGCCCCACCTTCCCGTAGTGGCCACGCCCTCAATACCCTCCAACGAGACGCTCGCGGAGTTCACGGCTTGGTAGGTCGTCTGGTCGACGACCACGCCCTGGAGACGAGCATCGCTCTGCTCCGCGGGGCGATCCTGACCGGCTACGGGAGACGAGGCGAGCGGCGCGACGGCCCACAGCCCCGCAAGCACTATGGTCGTCCGAGTAATGCGCCCCAAATGATGTAGCATCGGTCACCTCCAAGGTACCCCTACAATCTACCCAGGAATCCAGGTTGGGGCTATTGGCCGTGTGAGCTCATCTCACCTCGTATCCGTAGGCCCCTATCTGCCGTTCAAGCTCCCTTTGCCATGGGTTTGGTATACCGATAGAATCCAAGAGCAAGGCATCCGAGGGTCCGAGATCTACGAGCGAGCCGGCGAGTTTTTAGTTCGATGGGGCCCGAAAAGGGAGTCGACATGTTGGGACTCCGTCAGCTTGCAAACCCCTCGGATCGCCCTACATTGTAGTTCGGTCAGAGCACTCGTCGAGGGAGAATTTCTGTGCGGCTACAGCGTTATAGGCCTATTGTCTTGCTGTTTCTCATGGTGCATGTACAGGCGTGTTCCTCCTGGCAGCCCGCCACCCTGAGCCCAACCCAAGTAGTGGTGCCGGGTATCGGCGCACAACTGGTGGCGGCCTTGTTGCTGATCGAGGCCGAAGAACCTCAGGAGATCCGGATCACGCGGACGAACGGCGAGCAGATGACCCTACTGGGCCCAGAGGTTCAGACCGACTCGATCGCTGGGACAGAAGGCGGCGCCCCGGTGAGGGTGGGACTCTCCGAGATCCAGCAGATCGAAGTGAAGCGTAGTAACACCGGCGACGTGGTCCGCTTGGCCTTCCTTGGATTGGTCGTCATGATCGGCGTGAGTATGGTGACGTTGGTAGAAGGAGATGGGAATAATTGCCGATATGGCAGGTACTGCAACTGACCCTGTGGTGATATGCCGCCGCGGCACTTCAGAGGTGCATTCGCATTGATTCCGCGGCTCAGGCCGCCCCGGCTCCG
>JAPYQK010000016.1:8403-21884 GCA_029941275.1 Longimicrobiales bacterium
CTGTTCAACATCCTTCGCAGCCTTTCACGGCGGTCCAAATGAAAGTCATCGATCACGCGAGCCGGCCTCACGGCGGCGCCGACGAACAAAATTTCAAACTCCCTGCGCTGATGCAGCCGTTACTCGGTCGCGACGACGGGCTGCCCGTACGGGTCTACCGTGTCACCTTCGGTGAGGGCGCTCGTACCAATTGGCACAGACACGACGATGTCCAGGTGCTCTATGGACTCAGCGGCACTTGCGTCGTCGTCGACCGCGAGGGCAACGAGCTACGGCTGCACACGGGCGACGTGGTGGTGATCGGCCCCGACGAAGAGCACTGGCACGGCGCGGCCCCGGGGATGGCCGGCGAGCACCTCGCGATCAACGCGGGGGCTGACACGATCTGGTTGGAGTCCTCGGCTAGTACCTGAGTCAGAAATCCGCCTCGGGACACTAGTTGCGGGCCGAGACTCGGTTCAACGAGGCCACGTGCCGGAATTGCGACCGCAGCACAATGCCCTCAAGCGTCTCGCACGGCCCTCTTCACGAGGTTCTCCATGAGCGGCACCTTGAAGTGGTTGTACCTCAACGGCTCCGCTCCCTCCACAGCAGCGGCCCCTGCCATGGCGGCAGTTTCTTCGTTTTGTACGCGGCCCCTCAAGAGATCTTCGACAGCCGTCAAACGGCGCGGCACCGCCTGAACGCCTCCCACGACGATAGAGGCGTCAGAGATCCGATCCCCCTCGATCCTGAGCGCGGCGGCCACATTCACGAGCGGGAAGTCCCAGCTGCCGCGGTCTGCGACTTTCTCGAAGTAGAAATTGGCTCCGGCCCACGTGTCGGGGATTCGGATCGTCGTGAGTAGATCCGCTGGCTCGAGGCCGGTCATACGCTGGATGTCGACCGCAGGTGTCATGAAGAACTCCGACGCGGGAACGACCCGCTCACCCCCCGAGTTACGAATCACCATATCGGCCCCGAGCGCTACGAGAGCGGGCGCTGGATCGGACGGAGTAACGGCCACACACCGACTGGCCCCGAAGATGGCATGTTCTCTGTTCATGGCCTCCGGGGCACTCGCGTAACAAGTGTTGCCACCGGCCCGATAGCAAGCGAGCCCGAACCGGTAGTACCAGCAGCGGGTGTCCTGTAGAACGTTGCCACCGAGTGTGCCGGAGTTTCGGATTTGTGGGCTGGCGACCATGCGAGCGGCATCAGCGAGTATGCTGAACCTTTCCTGTATGACCGGATGACGCTCCACCTCGGTCAGTGTCGTCATAGCGCCGAGCTCGATGCCCCCGGCGGTCTCACGAATCCCGTGAAGCTCGGCGATCCCGGCGAGGTCGATTACGGCCGACGGCTGTTTCCCTCGATCCTTGAACCAGGCCAGGCTGTCGTGTCCACCCGCGATGGTCCAGCACTCTTCTCCGAAGCGGTCCAGGAGATCGAAGGCGTTGTCCACGTCCGCAGGTTGATACAGTTCGAAGTGCGACATCATGTCATTCAGCATGCCGGACCCTCCTTCAACGTTCGGGCGCTTGTCAGCGGGCTCTCACTCATGTCTGTCTCCCTACTGCGTGTGAACATGTAGTGGGCCGTGAGATTGTGCCTGCCCCGCGGCGGCGTTCATGATCATGTCCGGCACGATCGGTGATCGATTGAAATAGTGTCCACCAAGGGCGTCGGAGATCGCGCACAACAATGCGGCTGCTGCACAGCCCATGGTGGGTTCACCGATTCCTTTCGCCCCAACCGGGTTCGCGGGGTCGGCGATGTCGACGGCGCTCCACCCCATGTCGAGCGGGACGTCGAGATAGGTCGGAGGCTTGGTCTGGTGAAGCCCGACGGTGCCCGGCAGACCGTAGTGTCGGTCGTAGACCTGGCGCTCGAGGGCTGCCATGCCGAAACCCATCACGGCGCCACCCTTGATCTGCCCCGACAGCCCCAGCGGATGGAGCACGGTTCCACAGTCCGCCACGCCCAGGTAGTCGATGATCTCGAATTGGCCGGTCTCAATGTCCAACTCGATCTCGATGAATCCCGCCGCCAGAGCGGGAACGGTGCCCCTGGTTGGAAAGCCGTCCCTCGCCACGCCGACCAAGCCTGTCCCGGCGATCACCTCGGTTGCGCGTGCCGTCATTGCGTTGATGTCGGCGGGCACCTCCTGGCCACTGAACCGTCCGCCGAGTTGGATAGCCCTTTGAGCTGCCGCAGCGTACGTAAGGCGTCGAGACGGATTTCCCCTCGCGAAAACGACCTCTTCTCCGACGTCGTAGTCTTCGGGCGAGCCGCCGAGGTCCATCGCGGCGATCTCTTTGAGCTTCTGGACGGCGTCCATCGCTGAGGCGTAGTTGGCGCGAGTCTCCGTGTGGGAGGTATTGCTGCCGAACTGACCCAGCGTCCAGGGAAGCCCCCGACTGGAGTCGCCGCGTACGATCTCGACGTTGTCCCAATCGTATCCGAGCACCTCGGCGGCGACCCTTGATGTGGTCGAGTACGAATACGTACCCAAGTTCCCCACTCCCGTGTGGACGTACAGCTTCCCGTCGGGCGCGATACGCAAGAGTCCATCGAATCCGCTGGCGCCAGCAGAGTGGAACGCCTGCCCGACTGCGACGCCAGTGACTTTCGAGCCCCGACGCTGCCCACTGCGTGCGCGCCTGGCTTCCCAGCCGAACTGCTCCGCCCCCATATCTAGGGCTTCGCGTTGATACGCGCTCGAGACTGGACCCTGGTTGGGACCGTATGCGGAGCTGTTGTCCGGTGCGTTGATCCGTCGAATGGCCACAGGGTCGATGCCGAGTTGGCGGGCTGCTTTGTCGATAATCGGCTCCACGGCCGTGGCGAGCTGATTCTGCCCCGGCCCCCTCATCGCGCCTTTGGGCGGAGTGTTGGTCAGGATCGGCAGCCCACGGAAGCGCATGGCAGGCGGCGTGTAGACGAGTGACATCGCACTACCGGCCGCCGTCCAGTCGCCCCCGCCGGAGTTGGGTCCATTGTCCTGGACGATGTACAGATCGACCGCCGTGATCCGTCCGTCCGGTTGGAAACCGATCTTGAGCCGACCCTGGAAAGCGGGGCGACATACACCGATGAAGTTTTCCTCCGCACGGCTGATGCGCATCAGCACCGGCCGGCCAGTCTTCTTCGACATGTATCCCGGGATGGCCATGACTGGATACGCGCCCCCCTTGGATCCGAAGCCACCACCGCAGAACTCGGCGATGTAGACGAGATCTTCCGGCGGAATCTCCAGCATCGCCGCTAGGCCCGGGACTATATAAGCTTGGCTCTGGCTCGAGCCGTACACGTAGCACTTACCGTTTTGCCAGTATGCCATGGCGCTGCGAGGCTCCATGGAATGGTGGGCGTGGCCCGCCGTCACAAAGGATTCGTCGAGCACCAGGGAAGCGCTCGCGAAGCCTGCGTCCACGTCCCCGTACGACCACTCCCGTTCGTGCTGGCCGAGGGGCATCTGGCCTTCCCCCGCGTCTGCGAAGTCCTGCTCCGTCCACTTGATCTCGCCTACGCCCTCGCTCGTATTCATCTCAGCCACGGTCTCGCGGCCACGCGGGGTATTTCCGTCCGTCCTTGCGTTCGGGCCACCCGGACGCAGGCTGTCGAGCGGGTCCACACAGAATTCGAGCGGTTCCAACTCTAGATTGATCGCCGCGATGGCGTTCTGGGCCGTGGTCTCGTCGACCGCGGCGAGCGCAAGGATCGGCGCGCCCACGTAGAGCGGCTCGTTCGTCAGGATCGTGTTGCCTGGCGCGGGCACTTCGGGCAGTTCATCGGCGGTCAGAATCGCAACGACGCCCTCCATGGCGAGCGCTGCGGACGCGTCGATGTTACGGACGCGTGCGTGTGGCATGGGGCTGGTGAGCAGGCGGCAGAACAACATACCGTCGGCGCGAATATCCTCGGCGTACTTCGCCCGACCTGTCACTTTGGCGCGAATATCCGGGGGCGTATAGTCCTGGCCAATCAGCTCCGCCATGTCACACCTCCCTCGCTGCGCGCATGATTCCGTTGAGATAGTGGTCGTAATTTCCGCACCTGCAGATGTTTCCAGCCATGGCCTGGCGGGCTTCTTCCCGAGTTGGGTCAGGGTTCTCCATCAGGAGACCCACGGCCGCCATCACCTGGCCCGGTGTGCAGAAGCCGCACTGAGGGCCCAACTCGTCGATGAATGCCTGCTGTACGGGGTGTAGCTCACCGCTGGCGCTCTCCAGTCCCTCGACGGTTTGGATCTCCTTGCCTCGAACGCGCTGTGTCAACGTGGAGCAGGAGTAATGTGTTACCCCGTCGATCAACACGGTGCAGGCGCCGCATTCTGCCCGGTCGCAGCCGAGCTTGGTGCCGGTGAGCCCCAGCTTGTAGCGGAGCGTCATCGCCAGCGTCTCGTTCGGGAGCACGTCGACGCGGCGGGTCTGCCCGTTGACGTTCAACGAGATCAGGCGCTCTACCGCACCGGCCTGAAGAGCCGGCCTCGACGCAGCGGAGGCCAAGTATGGCACCCCCGATACCGCGACTCCCGAAGCGATGATTCCTTTGATGAAATTTCTCCGGGACCAATTTCCGCGGCTCTCGAGCCACCCGAGGGAAGACTCCCCCAAGGACGGCTGGGCGCACATGGAGGCTTCAATAGCGGATTCAATCGGACCGTCGGGCCCTGACCCCGGGTTTTTGGGGAGGCTCGCGCTGGATCCTGCGAGGCCGGCGTAGACGGAGTTGCTCTCGATCATGGGCACCGCTCCCTGCTGAGGCTCAAGCGTTTATGGTACGGCGAAGCCGGGTCGTGGACAACCAGGCTTGCCCGTCAACTTCCCACTTCGATCTGGAGCGGGATGATGGTCGAGCCCCAGTGAAAACGGAGCGTCGCCTCGTAGGCTCCAATGACCGGAAAGTAGTAGGCGAGCACTTCCATATGCGATCCCGTCTCGGGCTGTACCATCGTCCTGAACACTTCCTCGCCGAAGGGGAAGATTCCGTGATCGGTGTCCCATTCACTGACGACGACGATCTCCCAAGGCCCGTTTTCTGTTGGCACCATCCAAAGAGCGTATCGGCCTGCTTCGAGCGCGTTTCCTTCGAGTTCGACGTGTTCCGAAAAATCGATCCAGGTCGCTCGGTTGGCCCCGGGCGTCCAGATCGCGTCCCACTCCACGAGATTTCCGAAGAGCACCCGGCCCCGAGCGACTGGTCGGTCGTACCCCAAAGTGATCACCGTACGGTTGACGGTCTGGGAAACCATTCCGTGTTGGCTGGCCTGTGGCGCTGGATTGGCGATCTGCGCGGAGCTGGGAATCGCGCTCACGGCCGCGGTCAAGGTGACTACGGTGGGAATCAACAGGATTCGTCGCATTTGGGCCTCTCAAGTCTTCCAGCGTTCATTGGACGGGTTCGCAGTCGAAACCCGCTCGGGCGGGCGGACGTTCCAAAGTAAGGCCCCGGGAGGTTTCGGGCATCCTGAGTGGCAGGGAACTCGCGGGGTATGAGTACGATGCAGACCGCTCATTCCCCCAGCCACCCAGCCCCTTGGAAGAAGGTCGTGGCGTTTGCCGCGATTTACCTCATTTGGGGATCCACCTACCTGGCGATCAGGTTCGCCATCGAGACGTTGCCTCCGTTCTCCATGGGGGCGGTACGCTTCACGGTGGCGGGTGGCATCCTCTACCTCATCGCTCGACCGCGCGCGGAGCGACCAACGAGGGTCCACTGGGTCTCGGCCGGCATCGTGGGCGCGCTCTTGATCGGCGGAGGCAACGGTGGCGTCGTATGGGCCGAACAGTGGGTTCCGTCCGGGCTCACGGCGCTGATCATCGCGACGGTTCCGCTATGGATGGTGCTGTTCGACTGGCTGTTCTGTGGTGCGCGCCGACCGGGCTGGCTCCTCATGGCGGGTCTGGTCTGGGGGCTGTGCGGGGTTGGACTGCTCTTGAGTTCCGCCGAGGTCGGCGCCCAGGGCCGTGAGGGACTTCTGGGGGGGCTCGTGCTACTCGGCGCCTCGGTCTCTTGGGCGGCCGGCTCTATCTACGCGCGAAGAGCAGCGCTTCCGACGTCGCCCTTCCTCGCAACCGCCATGCAGATGATCTCTGGTGGTCTGGTTCTGGTGCTAGTGGCGGCGATCGCCGGCGAGGGTGGACGAATACAGTTTTCCACGTTCTCGATGAAGTCGGTCCTGGCGCTGGCGTATTTGATCGTCTTCGGTGCGCTGATCGCCTTTACAGCGTACATATGGCTACTCGGGCAGACCACGCCGGCACGTGCGTCCACTTATGCGTACGTCAATCCGGCTGTGGCGGTTCTACTGGGCTGGTTGCTGGCTGACGAGAGACTGGATGTGAGGGCGGGCGTGGCCGTCCTCGTCATCCTATCGGCGGTTGTGCTGGTGTCGGCGAGGGGAGGAGATGGGAGGCCCGCAGACGCTGGTTGACGACTACTCGAGCGTCCAAAGCCCCAGCGTCATAGACTTCAGCGTCCTCAACCGTCCTCTGGCTGACCGCCAGACTCATCATCTTCGTACGGGGCATACGTCCCGAAAAGACGCATCTCGTCGGAGGCCCGCTCGACCGCCTCGAGACATGCCCGCAAAGCCTCCACCCCGGGTGCCACGATTTCCATATAGAACCGATACTTCCAGGGCTCGCCGCGGATGGGCCGAGCCACGATTTGGCTCATATCGACGCCGTGGTTGCTGAAGACGCCCAGAAGGTGGTACAGCGCCCCGGGCTCATTGGGGATGCCGACGGCCACGGCGGCACAAACTCCTGAAGAATCCGGAAATGGTTCTCGGGCGGCCAATTCAAAGAACCGCGTGTAGTTGCGACTGTCATCCTCGACGTCCGTCTGGAGCACCTGAGTTCCATAAAGTTCCGCCGCGAGTCGCGAGCTGATCGCCGCATCGTAATCGACGGAGCCTCCCATCATGTCCCGTACGCTGCCCGCCGTATCGTAGACGACGATGGGCTCGATCTGCGGATTCTGCTCAAAAAGTGTCCGGCACTGTTTGAGGGCAACAGGGTGGGAGGCCACGGATCTCACGTCCTCCAGGTTGGTTCCCGGGGGGGCGGAGAGGCACAGACGGATGCGCACACGCGTCTCTCCCTGAACCGCCAAGCCCGACGACCATAGTAGATCGAGGCTCTCAACGACCGGACCCGCCAGTGCATTTTCGACCGGTATGACCGCCCGGTCCGCCTCGCCGCTGGCAACGGCTTGAAAGGCTTCGGGGAACGTCCTGCACGGGACCAACTCGACGTCGGATCCGAGTAACTTGTGAGCGGCTTCGTGGCTGAAAGCCCCGGCCTCACCCTGAATGGCGACTTTGATCATCGCCACGCCTTACGTATTTCAGCCGGATTTGGGACCATCATGGCGTGGCACCATCCTTCTCGTTCAGCGGTCTGCGAGGCCCCGTTCAGGCCCGAACGGATCGGGTGCTCGTCCGGAAAGTACGGCTCATCTGCCGATAGTTAGCCGAGCCCGCGCGACCGTGTCAAGCAAACCCCGCCCCAGCGACCCTGCGCGTAGGCTGGCAGCATCTTGACGAGGACCCCGGCGGCACCTTGACGGGGGCAATCGGTTGGGTAACCTTTACCGACTATCCAAAGAACAACCGCGATCGCCCGCTTCCTCGTGAAAAGAACCACGTCGGCTTTGTGTGTGAGCGCGTGTCCCATAGCGTCTCGGGTCGCGGATCGTCCGCAGCCCAGGCCGCGACCAACACGATGGAGTAGAAGATGCGAGGCAGAGGAACCGTGAAGTGGTTCAACGATCAGAAGGGTTTTGGATTTATCACCCCTGAAGACGGAACCAAGGATTTGTTCGTCCACCATAGCGCGATCCAGGCGGAGGGCTTCAAGTCGCTCGCCGAGGGTGAGAGCGTGGAGTTCGATGTGGTGGAGGGCGCCAAAGGCCCCGCGGCTGAGAACGTCGTCAAGATTTCGTAGTTCGCCGCGGCAGGACTCTCATAGAAAACGGGCGGCCCCTAAGCACGGGGTGGCCCTTTTTCTTTTTCCTCTAGGGCCGTCGTGAGGAACCCTCTCCAGGAGATCCTGGATCGACAGGGAACGGTCGTGCTCGACGGGGGCTTGGCGACTTGTTTAGAGGCGCTCGGGCACGACCTCGACGCTGATCTGTGGTCGGCGGAGGCCCTTCTGGACGACCCCGCCGCCCTCCACCGCGTACACACGGACTTTCTGCGCGCCGGTTCCGATGGCATAACGACAGGCACGTATCAGGCGACGATCCGGGCGTTTGAGGCACGGGGGTTAACACACGATCGCGCGTTGCGTGTCCTGCAAGGAGCGGTCGACCTTGGCGTGGCGGCGCGCGACACGTTCTGGGACGATCTCGAAAACCGTCACCGACGGGTACGTCCGTTCGTAGCCGCGAGCGTCGGACCTTACGGTGCATATCTCGCCGACGGTTCTGAGTACGTCGGGCAGTATGGGCTCAGTGACCAAGAGTTGATGGACTTCCATGCCGAACGTTGGCGGATTCTGGCGGACAGCGCTGCCGATATTCTGGCCTGTGAAACCATTCCGTCCCTGCAGGAGGCCGGCGTGCTCCTCGAGTTGTTGCGACGAACCCCTGACCGATGGGCGTGGATGAGCTTCACGTGCAGGGACGAGGTGCACCTGAGTGACGGGAGCCCCCTGGCAGCCGCTGCGGAGATATGCGATGCGGTGGCCGGGGTCGCCGCCGTCGGTGTGAACTGCACCCGCCCCGAGTACGTATCGGCGTTGATATCGGCTGTACGAGGTGTGACCGGTAAGCCGATTATCGTCTACCCGAACGCGGGCGGGGGCTATGACGCAGAACGGAAGGCCTGGGAGGGTGAGCCGCCCCGCCACGATTGGCCCGGATTGGCTGCGGAGTGGCGGGAACTTGGCGCATCGATCATCGGTGGGTGCTGTCGCGTGCGCCCCGTGGACATCTCCTCGATCCGAGATCGCCTTCTGCCGGAAGACCGCGAAGACAGAGGTGCCGTCCACCACGCGGTCCGGCCATGACGGACATTTTCATCGACGCGGACGCCTGCCCGGTCAAAGAGGAAGTCTATCGCGTTGCCAAGCGTTACGGGCTCCGCGTCGTCCTGGTGGCAAACAGCTGGCTACGGGCTCCCAACGAAGAATGGATCGAGTTGGTAATCGTGGGCGGTGAACTAGACGCTGCCGACGCTTGGATCGTCGATCACATATCACCGGGCGACATCGTCATCTCGGCGGATATCCCGTTGGCTGCATTGTGCTTGGAGAAGGGCGCCGGCGTGCTCGGGCCCAGGGGACGTCCTTTTACTGCGGACTCCATCGGCAATGCGCTGGCCACCCGTGAACTGATGTCCCAACTCCGCGAAATGGGGGAGGCGGGTGGTGGACCACCCCCGTTCGAGAAACGGGACCGCTCTCAGTTTCTCCAGGCCTTGGATCAAATGATCCACTCGATTCGATTGAAGCGAGGTTGAGGCGGGAGGTCATTGCCTCCGCGGGTGGGGGCTGCCCCCTCTCTGCTCGGTCCCCGGGACGGGGTACACACCGGCCAGGAACCGGAACCGCTGCCCTTTGGGCGACCGCTTGGCCTGATACTTGGAGGCCAGGCGGGCTACCTGTTCGTTCAGGTCGGCGGTGAAAGCTTCCTGGGCCTCTCGAGACTTGAAGTGTAGGTCGGCCTGCAGTGTCGACGTTGGGGCGCCACCGTCCGGATAGCTTGAACCGTCTTGGAGGCCGGCGATCTCCGCGATCAACCGCGAGGCGGCCGCCACGAGGTAGTCCGGGGAGGTATCGTCTTCTATTAGCTCCGGGTCTGCCGCGAGCTGACCGAGTACGGCGGGGCTGATCAGGTACGAGTGGCCCACCGCTTGGACGAGTCGTTCGATGCAGTTTCTCACCCTCCGTTCACCAACGAGGCGGACGAGTCCCTGCTCTTCGAGCTGTCGAATATGGTAGTTGACTTGTTGCCGAGGCACCCCGATTCGCCGCGCAAGACCGGCTGCCGAGTCGGGCTCGCTCAGCTGGCTGAGTATCTCGATCCTAAGGGGATGGAGCGCCGCGGTCGCGGCCCCACCTTCACCGATGAGGTATACGGCTGCTGGCATAGGTGTTCCTCGTTTTTCTAGAGGGACCGTTACATCCCGTAAGATAAGACTAATATAATTGTCAAGACAACAGTGACAGTCTCCACAATCGGTTGATTTCCTGCGATTTTCGACGATATGGTGAGGAATCGATAGGCTGCACAGGGCCAAGCCCTTGACCGGGGCGCCCTCGGTCGCAACCCTTCCGAATGTTTCTCGGCGGACGCCGAGGGATCTCCCACGACTCTATACGTCGTGGTACCCAGCGCGGGGGACGTTCCGCGCGTGTTATGTGGTCAGGGGTACGGATCATCCGGACTCCAGCAATGACCACCAAAGGAGTTGGACGATGCGTACGAAGGGGACTGTGAAGTGGTTCAACGATCAGAAGGGCTTCGGATTCATTACGCCGGAGGACAACAGCAAAGACTGTTTTGTTCATCACTCCGCCATCCAAGCAGAGGGCTTCAAGACTCTGAACGAGGGTGACGCGGTGGAGTTCGAGATCGTGGAGGGGCAGAAGGGTCCGGCTGCGGAGAATGTTGTTCGACTTTAGCCAGTCCAAATAGCCAAAAGCATCAGGCCGGGGGTCGCTCCGAATCATCGGAGCGGCCCTTTGCTTTGGGGTTCGTTGTACTTCATTAAACTGCTTTCTGGGAGGACGCATGGTTACCATCGGTGCACTTTGGCTCCCCATTCTGCTCTCTGCCGTCTCCGTTTGGGTTGCCAGCGCGATCATCTGGATGGTCATGCCCCACCACAAGTCGGATTATGGGAAGTTCCCCGATGAAGATGCCGTCCGACAGGCGTTGGCCCCGCAGAACCTCGCCCCCGGCCTTTACGACGTCCCGCACATCACATCCCCGAGTGACTTGAAGGATGTGGAACTCGGGCGGAAGTTCGAGGAGGGCCCGGTGGGATACTTCACGGCCGTACCTGCGGGTGTGCCAACGATGGGGAGCAAGATCCTGCTGTCCGTCGTGTTCTATTTCGTGATCAGCGTGGTCGTCGCCTACCTGGCGGGACGCACGTTTGCTCAGGGAGAGGACTACCTCGCCGTGTTCAGAATCACGGGGACGGTGGCCTGGTTGGCGTACGGCACGGCCACGGTGCCTGACGCGATCTGGTTCGGGCGGCCGTGGTCCCAGGTCGGCAAGGGTCTGTTGGACGCACTTGTGTACGCTCTCCTGACGGCTGGTTTCTTCGGATGGCTCTGGCCGGCATGAGGCCCACGTGACGTCGGGCGAGGGCCGAATTCGAATCGTTTTGGTGTGTGGCAGTGTGCGTCCGGGCAACTATACGCGGATGGCCGTCGACGTTGTGGCGGCTTCGCTCTCCACCAATCCTGACGTCTCGGTAGAGGTGATCGACCCGTCACACCTCGACCTCCCGCTTCCAGGCCTCCCAGCGGAGTCCGACTCGGTAGCGGAGCTTCAGGAAACGGTGCGTGGTGCCACCGCGGTGATCCTGGCCACTCCTGAATACCACGGTAGTTTTTCCAGCGTGATGAAACTCGTGATCGAGAATCTGGGTTTTCCGTCGGTTCTGGGCGGCAAGCCGGTGGCACTGCTGGGTGTTGCCGGGGGTCGATCGGAGCCATCAAGTCGTTGGAGCAGCTACGGGGCGTGTGCTCTCATGTGGGCGCAATCGTTCTCCCGGGTCCCGTCTCCATCCCTCACGTGAGGAGCGCGTTCAACGAAGACGGGGAGTGTCTCGATGCCGGCGTCGAGGGTCGGCTTGAGGGATTGGCCGAAAATGTTCTGGGGTATATCCAAAACAACGTGTGTCCGCGTATGACGTTGGAAGCGATGGTACGTGGGGAGTAAGGCAAGCGGTGGCGGTGCGCTGGTGATCTCCCGGCTCTCCCGTGTGGCTTCACGGACCGTGAAAGCGGCGACCTTGTTGAGCACACCTGCGATTGTGGCGTGTGCGGTTATCGGTAGTCAGGGTACGAGTTCTCGGGCCGTTCCCGTTCCCGTGTTCCTGACCGGCGAGTCGGTGGATTGCCTTTTCGAGGTGATCGGCGAAGTGACGGTGCAGGGGCCCTTCGAGGTTCCTGACGACATCGACGGAGGGTCCAGGCAACTTATATTGGACCGTGTCAGGCTCGATGTGGGTCGGGAAGGAGCCGAGTCGGGAGCAAACGCGGTCATGATCCGCGAAATCCAATACGACGAGAATTCCACCGCGACTCGGGCCAGCAGGCCGGTGATCACCGCTGTGGAGGGAATGCTGCTTTCTTTCGTGGATCCCGCTTGTGTGGCGGGTCAGTGACGGGCGCCCGCTCACTGCCGCAGTCGTCTCGGGATGGGGGTTTGAGGTCATGAATGATGTAAGGAAACGGACCAGGTGAGAGCGACTTACGCGACCCTCGCGTCGATCGTGGCCCTCCTGGCGCTCACCTATGTACTTTGGGGCGGTCAGGCTGGATTGATACAGGACTTCGCGCCGGAACTCGCCACCGAGATCCTGGGAATTCTCATCACCCTCGTCTTCGTACAACGCATCATCGACCGACGCGCTCAAGACGAACGCGCGCGCGCCTCGCGAGGCGGGGTGAGGCGAGCTGAGGATCCCTTACGGGACCTCTCCGACCTGTGGACTGAAATCGTTCGAGGATGCCTCGAGCGCGCTCCCGCCCGACCGCCGGGTACCTACCTCACGCTCTTCGGTCCCGAATGGCAGGGGGCGATCGACGACTGTGACCTCACCCGAATCCGGTATGGGTGGAGTGACGAAACGTGGGCGGAGTCTGCGGCTCGGGCCATTTCGCGGGCGCGAGATCAGATCAGCGGAATCCTAGACCTGTACGGTGTGCACCTCAACGCTCACTTCATCGAGGTGCTCGACCAAATCCGTGACGACCCGTTCCTCGGCCACGTGGAAACGCTGGGCGAACAGCTTCGTATAGCGCGCTAACTGTTCCCCGATGAGATCGAGCCGAAGGATTATGCGATCAACCGGACGTCCGGCGTGCGAAGGGAGTTCTTGAAGACCCTCTCCGAGGCGATTCGGCTGCACAACGAAACGTCGTTAGGCGATGCGCCGATCGAGGCACTGCCGGAGGGCTTTTGGGGGCCTGACCGGAGTCCGGCCCCCGGGACCTTGCGGCGGGGCAGTCCAGTGTCGAAGCCACCCCAGTCGACCGGCTGACGAACGGTCGCGCACTCTCGTCGACGAGTGCGCGAGAAAACGAGTCCCAACAAAAAACGGGGGCGGGCTAGCCCTCCCCCGCCTTTGGGTACGAGACCGACCTCCCTGTTTAACCGCGTTTTCGGAAGGGACGACGGCCACTTCGAGTCGACAAGTCGATTTCGAATGACTCACCATCCACGGTCATGGTGGGAAGGTTCGTACCGTTGAAAGTGATCACGACCGTACGGGTCTTGGTGACGTCTCCGTTCGGTCCGTTCACGACGTT
>JAPYQK010000016.1:21984-23908 GCA_029941275.1 Longimicrobiales bacterium
GATCGTGACGTCCCGGGTGATCGTGCCGGATAGGGGCCACGCATGGTCTGCCCTCGGGACAGGATGGACGACATCCTCGACGACCGACGTGCTGGTCATGTCGTAGGTTCTCGTACCGGTGGAGTCCGAATGCTGGCTCCGGGTTACTGTACCGCTTCCGGTTCCGTTTACCGTCCGGGTCGTTTCTTCGCCCTCGAGCCCGGTGATCATGAGGTCACGGGAGCGTGTTCCCGTTGCCGACCAGTTGTCGCGGTCGAACTCGTGGGTCGATTCGATCACGAGGTGAATCGATGCGGTCGTGAGCGGGTCGCGCTCGGCTTGCTCGTTCCCGTCGATGTCGAAGAAAGTAGCGGTGTGGGTCCGTGTTCCACTGGCCGCCCCGGCGGGTGCCCCGAGCGCGCCACCCCTAAACAGCAGGCCCATGTCGCTGAGCTCATCTATCGCTGCGTCTGCCGCGATCATGGCGACATCGAGCGTCACGCTGTCATCGAGTGCGTCTTCGAGCCCGACCGTGTCACTGCATCCAGCCAACGTAAGAATGCCGAGGGCCAGGGCTCCTGATCGCGTGAATAGATTCATGAACTACTCTCCTAGTGCTGTTCGAATGCCGATCGGACACGTCCGACCGTTCCTTCCAGTGTACTTTGATTCCCGTCGGGCTCAAAACGTTAATTTTGCCCCGGATCTACGGAGGGGATGTGTTGGAGGGGATCTAAGGAGACGGCTCCGAGATCGTCGCTCGCTCGATCCGATCCAACTCCGGAAACTCGGCATCGAAGTATTCGACACCACGGGCCAGCGCCATCGCTTGGTACACCCCCTCGCCACGTGGCGGCCCGTCCCCGTAGTCGGCGTACAGCCCATCCACCACGTCCATTCCTTCGACGACCTCCCCAAACGGAGAGAAGCGGTCATCCAGGCTCGAGTTGTCTTTGAGATTGACGAACACCTGGGTGGTTCGGCTGTTGGGTCCGGATCGGGCGAAGGAGATGCGCCCTAGTGTGTTCGACTGCGTGACCGCATCGTCGAGGAGAAGCTCCTTTTGCCAGACGAAATTCACGTAGGGATCGTCGTGGATGCCCCATCCCGCTGTGAAGTCCTCCAGTACACGGTAGAATCTGACCCCGTCGTACCACCCCCGCTTCACGAGGTTGTAGAAGCGGTCAGCCCCGAGGGGGGCCCAATCCCGATGCACCTCAATGACGAACACACCCGCGGTGGTTTCCAAACGAGCATGGAAGAGTGTCGGTGCCTCCTCGTTGAACTGGCCCGCTCGGAGAAGCGGATTCTGGAGCCGGGGGTCTTGCGGTTCGTCGCTCTCGCCCGCGCACGAAGCGAGGAGGGCTACAAAAAGAAGAAGCGATGCTCTAACGACCGGAAAAACCCCGCCCCCGAATCTGGGGCGGGGCTTCACAGGAGCCTCGTCATCGCGTTTGTCGAACCCGATGGGTCCGAAAGCTTCCTAGTTTCCGGAGCCGGCACCGTTCGGGACATCGGCCATGCGGCGTGGACGCCGGCGGCGCCGACGCCGCTTCCTTTGGTCGTCCCCTTCGTGCTGGACCTCGACCCTCAATTCTCCCAGATCCAACTCGAGAGACTCGACGCCATCAAGAAGCTCGATCAACGCCTCGGAATCCCCCAACTCTCCGATCTGTACGCGGAGATCTTCCAACTCGCCCCGCCGCATTTCCATGTCGGCGCTCATCCGACGCGTCCACACCCGCTCGGAGCCTTCCTCACCCATGCGGCGCCACATATAAACGTTCGGGGCGTTCCGGCGAGAAGTTCTTACGCTGATGTCGCCCGGTTCCACGCGTATGCGGTGACGGACCTGAACCCTCACCTGCGAATCATCACGGTTTCGGAACGTATTGGGTCCATCCGCTGCACCTAGGCTCGTGACCGCGAGCCCGATCCCAGCGCC
>JAPYQK010000017.1 GCA_029941275.1 Longimicrobiales bacterium
CCGAACGCGCTCTCCGTCGGTTGAAACCATCGAATGAGTGACTGCACCATGTCTCCGGCTCCAGATCCGAGAACCACCTGTGTCCGTGCCAATCTGTCCCCCAATCGGTGGCCCTGTGGGTCCCTAACAATCGTGACTGCCTCGAAAAGTACCGCTACGACGTTTGCTCTAGGAAGAACGAACATGAGGTTGCGGCGCACCGCTTCGCCAAGCCCGCACGAGCGGCCCGTTTCCAGGTTGGTCACCGCCAATCCCGCGCAAAAGTTTCCGACACTCCGTCCTAACATGGCATTCGGGCTGACGCTGCGCTGACCTGAACAATGCGCTGACACCGTCTCCAAGATAGGGTGTCGAGGACCGAACGGCTTAAGCCGGCGAACGACGAGGCCCGCGCAAAGGCGCGATCGCCCGGTCCACGATCGAGGCGGCAGTGGAGAGCAGGAGAACGTAGCTCACTAGGAGGATCGGCGTGGTCAACATCCCGTTTTCACCTTCAAACATGTCGAGACGGGACAACCCGATCATCACCAACGGCACGAAATAGAGGATCCCGTTCCAACGCCCGAGAAAACTCATACGCAAGCGCTTCTCGCGATAGAAGAAGTGGGAATCAAGTACGTACTGTGAGAACGCCACCACGATCAGGCAGGGAAGGGCAGGTGTTACCTGGCCGGCGAGTGCCGCCCCCCCGAGCCCGCACGTAACGAATAGGAAGTCCGTCGTGTGGTCGAATAGTTGGCCTCGAGGAGACGCGGTGTTTCTTGAGCGCGCCACGATCCCATCGAAGTAGTCCGTGGCAATCGCGACCGTGAGGACCGTGGCGAGTAGAAGCGGTGACATGAACTCGGATCGCGCAAACGCGAGGGTGGCCGGCACCACCAACAACAAACGAATAGTCGTGAGTAGATTCGCGATCACCGACCGAACAGGTCGCGCTGGGCCCGCCGCCAAAACAGCAGTCCGAGCAGGGCGTTGAACAGAATGAAGAAGTTGTGTTGCACGAACCCGAAGGCCGCCATTTGACCCTCGTTCTCGGGAAAGAGGATCACCCAGAACGTGATCGCAGCGGCCCGCATCGGTGTGGGCACCGTCGCCGCAAAGAAAATCACCGGTAAGTAACCCAGCAGTGAGAGGAAGGAAGCCTCGACGCCGAACAGACCCAACGAGACGGTATAAACGAAAACGGCGGAAAGAAGCGCGGGTGAGCGCAGCAGGAAGAACGCCCCGTAGTGCCAGGGGTTGGCCAACTTGAAAGCGTGAAGGATACGTTTCTCCCGTAACTGGTTGTTGGGGAGGATCTTACCTTGGAAGTAGAGCATCCAGAGGACGAGGAATATGGTGGCACCCAAGGCGATGGGTGGAATGAGACCGAATTCCGAAGGGAGTCCGTCGCGGCTCACGAAATAGCCTACCGTTCCCCAAACCAGCAAATAGAACATTTCACAAAACATGATGAACAACATGACCGAGCCGACTTCCCAGCCGGGCACTTGATCGCGTTTGTTGAGATAGTAGGCCATGGCGCCTTTCCCGATCTGTTCATTGAAGATCGAGATGACGTAGGCGCTGGCGCGTATCGGCAGGATATCCCGGTACCGTATGTCTTTGATGAACCAACCGAGCGCCCGGGTGACGACCAGCGTGTCGATGGCGAAATACACTAAGGAGTACACCATCATCAACAGCAGCCACGGAATCCAGGACACGTCGGCGAAAACGGAGGACATGTAGTCGAGGAGGGGTTGCCCCTCCCGCTCGGCTGCGCCATTCAACCGGGTGTACAGATAGACAAAACAAAGCACCGTGATGATCAGGAAAATGATGCGTTGCAGGGCACTCGGTTTGCGAGGCCCCTGAGGTTCGTTCGTTTCTGGCTCCGGCATATCCGTTTCGGTCATATCTCTCTTTTCGTTCACTTTCGGTTGGACACGATTTTTTCGAGTGTGGTGGACAAGGGCGTCAAGCTGATGCCCAAGTCCGCGTCTGCGTTTGTCGACACCACTTCGCTGGCCGTGATGACGTCGATGACCGTGGGTGTAATACCTCCACCCTTGAGTCTACTGGACACCGTCGCGCCTAGCTTGGCGATCCAGAGGGGAATGGTACCCACCGCTATTTCCGTTCCCATCATGTCGGCGAAGCGCATGACCAGCTCCCGGTAGGGGATGGACTCGGGCCCCACCAGTTCATGAGTCGTGGAGCCCTCTGGCCGGGTCCTGCACGCGTTTAGTATCGCCTGGTTCAGGTCATCTATATCAAGAGGTCGCATGTCGTAACTGCCATCGCCTAAAAGCTTTGCCTTGCCATGCGTGGCGGTTCTAACGAGAGAGTCGGCGCCCGCCGTGTCCGGTCCCAGCAAGATGGGAGTTCGAATGATTGTGGAAGACATTCCGGACTCCGTGACGTGCCTCTCGGCTTCACCCTTGGATCTGAGAAAGCGGTTTCGCGAATCCGGGCTGGCACCGAGCACGCTGACGAGAACGATGTGCTGCACACTCGCCATCTGGGCCGCCTGGACCACGGCTGCCGTAACGGCAACATTCGCGCTCGCGTATTTGGTCGTTTTGTTTTCAATCAGGATGCCGGCGAGGTGCACCACTACCGAGGCCCCTTGCAGAGCCTCGGCAAGGTCGGCGACGTCATCGTAGGAAATGATACGAGCATCCACCCGCGGTGAGACCGGAAGGGAATCGACGCCACGTTGCGACCGCACTCCAGCCACGGCCTCCACGTCCGTGCTCTCTGCGACGTGCGCCAGCAGGTTTTGTCCAACACTGCTGTTGGCTCCCGTCACCGCAATTTTCATGAGTAGCGGGGGGTTTTCGTTCACCGCGCGATTCCCGTGATTTTGGTCTTTGTCATGCGGTTCTCCGCGGCCTGCCTGGATTTCGGACTGGCGACCGTAAACCCGGTATCGGTTCGGGAGGCTTCGTCGATTTGTGTGGCCACAAAATCGTCGGACACGTGATATGCGGCAAGGATTGGCCGGAATTCTCGCGGGAACGACCGATGCGTTCTAGCTTACCGACCGGAGTTGAAGTCCACGCTCAGGAAGCACTTTCGATGGTGAACGCAAGTCGCGCTGGAACCCCATGGAGGCCCAAGATGTCCAGACGGTGGTCCGCACTAGTGTGCCTTCCCCTCTGCGTCCTTTTGGCCGCGTGCGGAAGCTCCGGCAATTTGAGCGGGTCGAGACAAACCGACCAAATCAGGGTCAGGACGATCGACAGTGCGCTGTCGGTAGAGGTCGGAAACGCCAGCCAGTTGGTGGGATCAGTCGTCGCCAAGAGCCGGTCGGAGGTCTGGCCGGTACTTCCCGCCGTGTTCGAGACGTTGGAAGTGGAACCCCCCTCGATCGACGCTCGCACACTGGTGATGGGCAACCCGGGATACCGCCCTCGCCGGATCGAAGGGAAGCGCCTATCCACGTACCTGGAATGTGGCCGCAGTATGGGAAAGCCGAACGCCGATCAATACGCGGTTACGCTCCAGTTGATGGTTCAGTCGGAGAGCGCTGCGGACGGAGGTACAAGCGTGAATACCCTGACGGACGCCACCGCCCGGTCGCGCGCCTTGAGCGGGAACACCCAGTCCGTCGTCGCTCTAAGGGGACGCTAGAGCAGCGGATCATGGAGTTGGTTACGGAGGAACTGGCGAGCCTATGATCGGTTGAGTCTTCGGGACCGCAGGATTTTTGCGCGGACCCTCCGCATGATGCTACTGTCGGATTGATCGACGAATCCCACATCGATGAGAGGTGACGATCCCATGATCCAACGATGGCTGCAGCGGGTGACACTTTGGGCCGCCATTCTAACCGCATCATCCGCATCTGCTCAACAGGATGGGTTCACGTTCTACTCGCCCCTCGCCGAGGATTGGTACAGGGCCGCCGAGACTTTCGAGTGGACATCGACGACCGAGAACAACAACGATCGGACGGTCCAGGTCTCATACCGGACGTTCGGGTCTCGCTCCAATCCGCCGATCGTCTTGTTACACGGGTATCCCACGTCGAGCTTCGATTTCAGAGAAATGATCGAGTTCCTGGAGGACGACTACTTCGTCGCCACGCTGGATTTTCCCGGATTCGGTTTCTCCGACAAACCTCAGGGTGATTACTCCTACCTGCTGAGGGACGACGCCAAACTGGTGGACCACTTCGTGCAAGACATCCTGGGTCTGACGCGGTTCGCACTTTTCACGCACGACCGGGGCGTCAGCGTGGGTCTAGCGTTCCTGGAGGACTATCTCGCCAACGACAGCAAGACCTATGTGATCACGTATCACTTCCTCTCGAACAGCGGCATGTTTCTGCCGTTGGCGAACTTGTTTCCAGGACAGACGGTCCTCCTCGATCCGGTCAGAGGACCTGAAGCGACCGCCCGCAACCAGGCGCTACCTCGTCGCACGGAGGGCAATCCCGTGCAGGTGGCGTACGCCGATATCCAGGCGTTCAACGATGGCATAGGCGCCAGGCTCGGGGTGGGCAAATACCTCCTGGAGCGAGTCGCCAACGAATACGGTTGGCTCGCGAGCCTCCCTGAGAGTCAAATCCCCGTGGCGTATATTTGGGGGTTACTCGATACGGTGAATCCAGTAAGAATCGCCAATCACGTTTGGTCGACCTATCTGAACGACCGGCCGGCGGAGAGTTCGTTCTGGTACATGCCGACCGCCGGGCACTACCCACAACGCGATGAACCGGAAGAGGTCGCCAAGGTCGTACGTTTGGCCCTGAGCGGAGGCGTCCCGTCCAGGGAGGGAGAGGGCGCGTTCATGCGCTCCTACCCCCGATCCAGAACTTCACCGGCCGCAGCGATTTTCGTCGGGCACTCGGACATCAAGGAGATGGTGTTTCCGGGCGCCGTGGAGTACACACCCGCGGGATACGTCATTCCGCGGTAGCCCGGGTTAGTTCGTAGTGCTCGTCGAGCTCCCGCCGGTCAACGCCCAGACGATCACCACGGCAGCAACGACGTGCATGACCCCGAGCACGCCCACCCCTGCAGTGGTTGCTCCGGGAAACATTTCGGCAGCGCCGTCGCCGAGCAGCCATAAATCCGGCAGGAACGACAGGAGTAGAACCACCACGGCGATCCAACGGAAGACGTACTCCGGGCGCTCCGAGTGCTCGCACACCCGGGCGAAGACGCCTAACGCCCCCAAGGCTCCTAAAGTCGTGAAGAAGATGACGGGAAACGGGGTCCCAAGTGGTAGGAACTCGGGCGGGATATCGAACGCGGCGATCGCCCCATAACGAACTATTAGGTTCGCGATGATCGCAACGACGAGCCCTTTGAGGGCGGAAGGCCAGATTTTGTTGTTTTCTCGAGTCACGTTGCGGGTCCCCTGAGTAAGAATTTTGGTAGTCCCCCCGCTTCGAGCAATCTCATCGCGAGGTCTTCGTCCTCATTGTCAACCTTCGCTCGCGGCCACCTCGACGACGGTGTACCAGAGATATTGAATCAGGGTCAGAAGCGAACTTTCGAGGATGCGCTCGTCATCGCCATGTGCGCCCCCACCTCCGACCACGTCTTCCTCAGTTCGGACGGGACCGAAACCGTAACATTGTGTACCCTGGGCTCTGACCTGCGCCATATCAGTGGCGCCGGTGAGCATTGTCGGCAATGTCACGGCGTTAGGAAATAGTCTGCCCGTAGCATCCTCGAGGGCCTGAAACATCTCGTTTTCCAAACTGGAAGGCGGGCTCGCTGGTCGGTAGACGCCCTCGGGGATGATCTCGATGTTCGGATTGTTGATCACCCCGGCGAGGTCACGATAAAAAGCCTCTGGATCTTCGTCCGGGAGTCCCCGGATATCGAGAGTCGCTTCGGCCTCTGTGGGGATCACGTTTCGACGGAAGCCGGCGCTCATCATCGTCGGCACAACCGATGTACGCAGCAGGGAATAATGTTGTGGCTCGTTCTCGGCGAAGTAACGTTCGATTCGTGGCTGCTGCCCGGGATCCGCGACACCGCGGTAGCGGGCGGCGTCCTGGGGTGCGCTGATATCTGCGAGTCGGTCGAAATAGGCGTGTGTGGTCTCGTTCAGGCGCAGAGGCGATTGCCATCCGGCGAGACGCCCTACGGCGCTTGCCAAGGCCGAGATAGCGTTGTCGACCCTCGGGATGGAACCGTGACCTGCCGTTCCGCGGGCGACCAGGCGGACCCGCATGGGAAACTTCTCGGTCGTCGCGATCTTTACGTAACGTACGGCACCTCCGAAGGAAACCGCTTCTCCACCCTCGGCTAGACAGTATTCGGCGGCGATCTCGTCCCAATGCTGCTCGACCATATAGTCGATGCCGAATCTCGTCGTCCCTTCTTCTCCCGCTTCTGCCAGGAAGATCACGTCCCGGTCCAGTTCGATCTCGGAGCGTTTCAACATCAGCATCAGCATCAAAGCCGCCGTGACGTTGTCCTTGTCGTCCAGAGATCCGCGCCCGTACACGTAACCGTCCCTCGTCACTGCGCCGAAGGGATCGACGGACCAGTTCTCACGCTGCGCACCGACTACGTCGGTGTGGCCCATGACTAGAATCGGCCGTTTGCTACCATTGCCACGAAGCCGGGCTACCAGATTGGCTCGCGCAGGGTCGAGGGCAAACAGTTCGGTTTCGATGCCCTCATCCTGAAGCAGTCCTTGAAGGTAGGTCGCGGCCTCGGTCTCGTTACCGGGCGGGTTGCTCGTATCCGTGCGCAACAGTGCCTTAAAGTACTCCATGGATTCGGCGGCTACGGCTTGCCAGTCCATGGGATACCGGTCCTGAGCCTTGCTCACGAGCGGAGTCGTGGCCAGGGCAGCGCAGAGAATTGCTATCGCTCGGCCACCCGATCCGATGATCCGTTTGATTGCGGTCAAGATCGTAATCGACGCCATGAAGTGGTACTCCGAGTGATTTGCCGGATCGTACTGAAGACGGCGAAGACAAGAGCTTTGACGGGTCGAGTCAACGTGAGGGGAAGAAACCTGGCCGTCAACGACACCGGGCCGGTTTGCGGTCGTCACCCTCTAGCGGCATTCTAGCCGAATCACGGCGGACTCGGATCCGCTCGTCCACGCTACCTGGAGGTACTGGTGCGGATCACACTCTTGCCCGTTCTGACAGCTGTTCTCGTGATGTCACCGCTTGGGGTACAGCACATCCAAGGGCAGGGCTTTGCCACGGACATCACCGCCGAAGAGGTCCAGGCCGTGGCCGACGCCATCGGCAATCAAATCGATCTCCAGATCAAGGTGTCCGAGATCAGCCAAGGCAACGTCGCAGTCGGGGTCCTCCAACGGGGTCCGACAGAGAAGAGCGGCGGCCCCCCCACCGGCCTCATCCATCGGGATGTCAGTGAGGTGTACTACATCCTGTCGGGCGGGGGCACGCTCGTAACGGGCGGTACTGTGACCGCCGGTCCAGATCTTCCCGGCACCATCGACGCGGTGAGGGTTCTGGTGGGACCGACCTTTAGGGCAAGCGTGGAAGGTGGACGCTCTCGGGAGATTACCGAAGGTGACGTGGTGATCATCCCGGCCGGTGTCTTTCACGCGTGGAGTGAGATCCCGGATCTAGTCACGTATCTCAGCATTCGGTCCGACCCGAACGGGGTGTTGCCGGCTGGATACGTCAATCCCGTGATCGGAGGACCATCGGGAAACTGAACTCTCGGAGCGTCCGGCTCGGAGCCCACCACTCGATCATCTGACATGAATGACGCCCCGCACAAATAAACGACGAGACATCGATCAGTAACGCACGAGACTCCGAATCGGTTCCTATCCTGCTCTTGACGATCGGGGTGTGCCGGCGTCAACTGCACCGCTGGTTGCCGAAGCGAGAGCACCATCTACACATGATGCCTAACACCCTGCGGAGTTGAGCATGACGGCTGGTGAACAGGTCGACGGACCAGATCTGACTCTCGTACAAAAATTCGGCGAAGCCATCGCTGACCGGGCAGAGCGCTGGATGCCGAGTCCATTCGTCTTCGCGATCGTGTTGACCTACGTAGCCGCAGGCGCCGCCTTCATTTCCGAGGGATCGGGAATCACCCAGATCGCCCAATCGTGGTACGGCGGTTTTTGGGCGTTGCTCCAGTTCGCCATGCAGATGGTAATCATCCTCGTGACCGCCAACGTGGTCGCGTACCACCCTCGGGTGAAGGGTTTGATCCTCGGCCTCGTTCGTATTCCCAAGAACGGGGGCCAGGCCGCCGTTCTGGTCGGAGTGGGAGCGATGGTGACCGCATGGATCTCCTGGGGTCTCGGCCTCATCTTCGGAGCGATCCTCGCCCGCGAGATGGGCAAGCACGCCGCCAAAAACGGAATGGCCGTCCACTATCCGTTGTTGGCCGTGGCGGGCTACATGGGTCTCAGCCTCACGTTCGGATGGGGGATGTCCAGCTCGCCGGGGCTTCTGCAAGCTACGGAAGGAAACGCCTTGATGGAGTTGGGTTTCGTCGACCGTGTGATCCCGGCGACCGAGTGGGTTTTCCACTCCTACCCGTTGACCCTTACCACGCTGGGGATCATCTACACGTCAATCATGCTGTATTTGCTGAGCCCGCCGAAGGATCACTGTAAACCGATGGGGCACTACGTCGACCTCGATGCCGACGAGGATTCACCTCCCGCGACCACCGAAGCCGACTCCGTGTCGGGCGCCGAGCAGCGGTCGTTCGCGGACAGGATCGACAACAACAAGATCCTTCCCGCCATCCTGGCGTTGGTCGGCGTGATCGTGGTTCTGAGGGAGTTCTTCACACAAGGGCTCGACGCGCTCAACCTGAACAACTTCAACTTCGGCTTCCTGATGCTCGGGTTGCTCCTGTATGCCAGCCCAGCCAAGTACTTGAGTGAGTTCTACGAAGCGGTGAAGGGGAGTGCGGGCGTCATCTTGCTGTTCCCGTTCTATGCGGGGATCATCGGGATCATGACGGGCACGGGATTGGTCGACACCATGACCGAGTCGCTGCTCTCCATCGCTACCGCCGACACGTTCCCGGTGACGGCGTGGATCACGGGAGGAATTCTCAACCTCTTCGTGCCTTCTGCGGGGGGGGAGTGGGCCATCGTGGGTGGACCGATGATGATGGCCGGCGCGGAATTGGGAATTCCTCACGGTCAGACGATCGCGGCTTATGCGGTCGGGGACGCACACACGAACTTGCTCAACCCATTCTGGGCGATCCCGCTGTTGGCGATTACAGGTCTTCGCGCTCGGGATATGTTCGGCTACGCGATTACGATGATGCTTCTGCTCGTGCCGTTTCTGGCGATCGTGTTGTACTTCCTGCCGTACTGAGGGCGTAACTCTCAGGAGCCCGGAATCGAACTCAGATCTCGGCCCACTCAGAATCGAAGCTCAGAACCCGACCCGAGAGAGGCTTCCGGCCCGGGTTGTATCCTCTGCTAGACTTCTCCAGCTCTGGCGGAGCGAACCAGATGTTCGGCCGCCCGGAACGCCAGCGCTTGGATCGTCATGGTGGGGTGATTCCGTCCACCCGTGACCAAGTTGCTGCCGTCGACGACGAATAAGTTCGGCACATCGTGCGCGCGATGGTATCTGTCCACCACGGATGCGTTCGGGTCATTCCCCATCCGGCACGTCCCGCGGTTGTGGGCACTGCCGCGGCTGTCGCGAACTGGGCCGGCCCATACCTCGGTCGCCCCGGCCGCCTCGAGGACCTCGATCGACTTCTGTCGGAAGAACTCCATGTTCCTGATGTCGTCGGGATGACTCTGCGAAGTGATTCGCATCGCCGGCAGGCCCCACTCGTCTTTCACCTCGGGGTCCAAATCCACACGATTGGTCGCGAGCGGCAACTGCGTGGTGAAGCACGAGATGTTCATGCGGTGATTGGACTGTTCCCTGAGCGCTTGTTTGTAGCCGGCGCCCCAACGCGGTGAGCCCGGGCTCAGCCCATTCAGACCGTAGCTGATCGGTGACGCGTACCCGCGGGAGGTCATGCGGCCGCCGCCGTAGAAGCCCCGATCAGGATCGGAGGGCACATAGTCCAGAATGCCGGTGCCGGACACAACTCCCTTGTAATCATTGAGGGGATGCTCGAACAATGCGCTCGCTCCGGCCCCGCCGCCGAGCATGAGATACCGACCCACGACCCCACTCGAGTTCGCGAGACCATCCGGGAAACGGTTCGAAGCTGACATCAGGAGCAGTCGGGCCGACTCGCCAGCGTTCGCGGACAGCACGACCGCTCTGGCGCTCTGAAATACTTCCTGCTTGTCCGAATTGAAATATGTGACGCCGTTCACCCGGCCGGTGTTGTCGACGGAGATTTCCCGAACGTAACTGCGAACGCGAACCTCACAGTTGCCCGTATCCAAGGCCAAGGGGATCATGGTCACTGCTGAGCTTGAGCGCGCTTTGACGTGACACCCATAACCCGAGCACAATCCGCAGTGCACGCACCCGGAGCGCCCCATGTACGGCTTGGTGATGATCGCGAGTGGGCCGGGCACCACGCTCAAACCGAGTTTGGCTGCGGCCACGTGGAACAGCGCCCCCGACGCCTTCATCGGCACCGGCGGCACGGGGTAGTCCCTGGACATTGGCGCGACGAAGGGAGAGTCCACACGCTGCCCGGAAATGCCCATCTCCCATTCCGCTTGTGTGTAGTAGGGCTCGAGCTCGTCATACGTGATCGGCCAGTCTGCCAGACCTGTGCCAGCGATGGTCCCCACGTGGCTGGCTTCTTCGAACTCCCACGGTAAGTGGCGCCAACTGCTGCCCCCGTACGTGACGGTGCCGCCGCCGACGACGGCCCCGTAGTTGTGAGTGCCCGGACCCGCGACCTCCTGGTCCGTCCTGCGGAACGTGTTGCGCTGGCGTTGGGGGTTGCTGATCAGACGGTCTTCGGGGTAGATGTTGCGATTGAGCAACTCGTCTTTCGGGTAGTCCCGCTCGTGCCCGAACTTTCCCCAGCCGCCTTGCTCGAGGACCACCACCGAAAATCCGGCAGTCGACAGTTGCTTGGCCATGATGCCCCCGGCCGCGCCGGAGCCGATGACGACGAAATCAACTTCTTCCTGAGGCCTGTATTCTTTCATGTTCATGGGGTGGTCCTCCCGTTCCCGCGTACCTGTGGGAGCGCGTCGTAATATCCGAACGGCGCTTCGTGGTTGAGGGAGTCGTCGTAACCCAGGAGCTCCCAACCGACTTTGCCCGCATTACCACCGTGCACCGGGCTTGCGAAGAAGCCCGTGATCGTGTGGGTCCGGACGAGATTGAAGAAAGGCGTGGACTCGATGGCCATGAGCACCTCGAGCTGCTGGTCGAAGATCAACTCCGAGAACTTGTCGACGCTGGGGAAGTGCTCCTTGGTGACTGCGGTCAGGTTCAGGAGACCCTGCGTGTAGTCGTCCTGACGATCTCGATCAAAGCCCACCAAAATTCTGTCAATGAACCGAACCACTCGGGCTTCACGAGCGCCGGGCGTTTGGTCGGTGGGGATGACCTGCGCGGTCATCTCATCGACTTGTGCGGCCTGCTCGTCAGTGAAGAACGCCCATTCCGCAGGCTGGCCGGACTCGGCCTCCGCTCGAACAAATTCTTCGGCCGCCACAATCGCCGGGTAATTGGCCAGAACCCAAACACCACCAAGGCCTGAAACCGAATCAACGAGAAACGAACGTCGCGACCTCTCTTGCTCACTCATACTCTCTCCCTCGCCGTCCAATGTGGG
Source organism: Longimicrobiales bacterium (assembly GCA_029941275.1). Lineage (GTDB taxonomy): Bacteria > Gemmatimonadota > Gemmatimonadetes > Longimicrobiales > Gaopeijiaceae > UBA822. The sequence goes on from JAPYQK010000017.1 coordinate 11,697, forward strand.
ATCGTACGTACCGATATTACTCGTTGGCGCCGTCAAGCGACAGTTGGCATCGCCGACACTTCCGTACTGGAATCCGAGGCATAGATTCGGGTTGGGATTCCAACCCCGCCGATCTCTAAACAGAGCCCCCGACAGGACTAAACCAACGTGCTTGCTTTGATATCTCCCGCCAAGAAGCTGGACGCCGAAACCGCACCACCGCTGGGCGACTTCACGCTGCCCCAACAGCTGGACAACAGCGACGAGCTCGTGGGCACGGTCCGGGGTCTCGGGAAGGCCCGACTCAAAGCCCTCATGAAGCTCTCGGACGCCTTGACCGAACTCAATCACGACCGCTTCGAACGGTACGGGACCCCTTTTAGTCCAGACAATGCCAAACAAGCGGTATTCATGTTTCGCGGGGACACGTACGTCGGGCTCGACGCGGACACGTTGAGTAAAGATGATCTCACGTATGCACAGAAACATCTCGGAATTTTGTCGGGGCTGTACGGCGTGCTGCGGCCTCTCGACCTGATTCAACCGTATCGCCTGGAGATGGGCTCGAAGCTGGCCACCGGGCGGGGCAAGGACCTCTACGAATTCTGGGGCTCTCAGCTCACCGATACGTGCAATGAGGTGACCGCCTCTCATGACGACCGCACCGTAGTGTCGTTGGCCTCGAAGGAGTACATCGGTGCCATCCAACCCCAGAATTTGGCCGGCGCATTCGTCACTTGCCATTTCAAGGAGATGAGGGAGGGTGTGCCCAAGACCATCGGACTCGTCGCCAAGAAAGCGCGGGGAAGGATGGCGCGTTTCATGGTCCAGAATCGCGTCGAGCGTGTGGATGATCTGAAAGGGTTCGGGGAGGACGGGTATGGGTTCGAGCCTGAGCTGTCCTCCGACGGCGATCTGGTGTTCGTCAGAGATCGCCGGTAGAGGCCCGAGTGGGAGCCGTGACAACCGCGTCGCAACCATCCGATGATTGGCTGAGTCTTCGATGACCGGACAGGCAGAAACTCGAGACGGGGATCCTCGAATCGTCGCCATCACTGCTGGCGCCTCCGGCATCGGCAGGGTGGTGGCTGAAGCCTTCCTGGAGCGCGGTTCGATTGTCTACCTCTGTGATATCGACGCTGACGCCCTAAAGGAAGCTGCATCCGCAGACGTGTCGCCTCCGGGCACCGCACATTGGATCCAAGCCGACGTGTCCCGCTACGAAGACGTACAGCGCTTCTTCGCCCGGATCGAAGAAGAGCAGGGTCGGCTCGACGTACTCGTAAACAACGCGGGTATCGCAGGCCCGACGGCCCCTGCCGCCGACGTCGATCCTGCCGACTGGGACCGGACCATCGCCGTAAACCTGAACGGCCAGTTCTACTGTGCCCGAGAGGCGATTCCCCTCCTGAAAGCGGCGGGTGGCGGCTCGATGGTGAACATGTCATCGAACGCCGGCGTTTCCGCTTTGCCGTTGCGCGCCCCATACACGGCGAGCAAATGGGCAGTCATCGGCCTGACCAAGACCCTGGCAATGGAACTCGGCGTCCACAAGATCCGTGTGAACGCGATTTGTCCCGGCAGTGTGAGTGGCGAGCGTATCGACCGGGTCATTGAGAGTGATGCAGCGGAGCGGGGCATGACGGCGGATCAAATTCGCGACGTGTATCTACGTCAGAGTTCGATGCGGATCTTCGCGAGTGCGGATGATGTCGCCAACATGATCCTGTTTTTGTCTTCGGACGAGGGCGGCGTTATTTCGGGTCAAGCGATCGGCATCGATGGACACACCGAGACGCAGGCGAACTGGCTCGATTGATCAACAGTCCACAGGAGTTGGAATGAAAGCAGCGTGGTATGAACAGTTTGGCTCGGCCGCGGACGTGCTGACCGTCGGCGATTTGGACGACCCCCAGCCCGGTCCCGGCGACGTACTCGTGCGCATGCGTACCAGCGCCGTGAATCCCTCAGACGTAAAGAAGCGAGCCGGATCGTCTCCTGACTTGCTCGACGACGGCTACGTGACGCCGCACAGCGATGGGGCCGGCGTGATCGAAGCCGTGGGCGAGGGCGTTTCCAGCGATCGTATGGGTGACGAAGTGTGGATCTACCAGGCGCAGTATGGCCGACGGTTTGGGACAGCCGCCGAACTCGTCGCGATAGGGGACGAACGAGCTCCCCTACTGCCGGACGGTGTGAGTCATGAAGAAGGGGCTTGCCTCGGCATCCCCGCTATGACAGCCCATCGGTGTGTGTTTGCCGATGGCCCAGTGGAGGGGCAGACCCTCCTCATCACCGGGGGAGCTGGTCGTGTCGGCCACTACGCGATCCAGTGGGCGCACCAAGCCGGCGCGCGTGTCATCGCAACTTCATGTAGTGAGGAAGACGACCAGGCGTGCGTCGAGGCCGGAGCAGACGCGATCGTCTGTCACCGCGAGGCGGACTGGTCGGCCAAGGTCCTCGATGCCAACGACGGCCAACCGATCGATCGGGCCATCGAGGTCGAGTTCGGAGCGAACTTGCCCGAGGTGCTGAACGTGCTGCGGACCGGCGCCACCATCGCGACCTATTCATCCACGCAGGACCCTTCGCCGAAGATACCGTTCTACCGGATGATGTTCATGGATCTGAGGATCCGGCTCGTCATCGTGTACGCGATGCCGGAGGAGGCGAAGCAGCAAGCCATAGTCGATATCGCCGAGGCCTCCCGAGCCGGTTGGCTCCAGCACCGCGTGGCGCACGTGGTCGATCTGGATGACATCGCGAAGGCCCATGAATTGATCGAAAACGGAGGTTTTCGAGGCTGCGTGGTGGTCAAGTCCTGATCATCGAGCGCGACTGTTACTAACGAGCTTCCAGACTGACACACGAAGCGTGAGCACCACGTCCACAGAACGAGAGCCGGCAGCGGGCCGTGTCGATTGGCCCGCGTTCGTCACGTGCCTCACAATCGTTCTGCTGGTTTCCGTGCCGCTGGCCGTCTTCCCAGAAGCAGGAGAACGCCTGCTGACCACCGGTTACGACTTCATCGCGGATCGGCTCGGGTTCCTTTATGCGTTCGCCGGACTGGGTGTTTTCGTGTTGCTGGCTTGGTTGGCGTTCGGTCGTCACGGCAAGGTCAAGCTGGGCCGTGATGAGGATCAGGTCGAGTATTCGGACTTCAGTTGGATGGCGATGCTGTTCTGTGCCGGCGTTGGTGCCGGGCTCTTGTATTGGGCTGCGATTGAGTGGACCGCCTACTATGATGCGCCACCGTTCGATGTCGCGCCTCGATCACCCGAGGCCGCGGGCTGGGCGTCAACCTACGGCATCTTTCATTGGGGGATCACCGCGTGGTGTTTCTATTGCCTGCCCACGCTTGCCATCGCCTACCCGTATTACGTCAAACGTGTCCCGTATCTGAGGTTCAGCACCAGTTGTCACTACTTCCTCGGCGGTGACGAAGAGTCGACGGCAGGACGGGTAATCGATCTGTTCTTTATGATCGCGCTCCTGGGTGGCGCCGGATCGTCGTTGGGATTTTCCACTCCGATGATCGCCGCCTGTATCGCACGACTGACGGGCCTCGAGGTGACGTTCGGCCTGGAAGTTTTTTCGGTGCTGCTGTGCGTCGCGCTGTTCGCTACGAGCGTCTGGTTCGGTCTTAACCGCGGCATCAAACGTTTGAGCGATCTCAACCTCGTACTCGCATTCGGATTGTTGCTTTTTGTGCTGCTTGCCGGGCCGACGGTGTTTTTGCTGAAGACTTCGCTGAGCAGTTTGGTCCTCATGGTACCGAACTTCGCGAAAATGAACTGGTGGACCGATCCGTTTACCGACTCGGCTTTCTTCCGTGATTGGACGGTGTTCTACTGGGCCTGGTGGATCGCCTATGCGCCTTTCGTGGGTCTGTTCGTCACGCGTATCTCCCGAGGCCGCACGATACGCCAAGTGATTCTGGGCATGACACTCTACGGCACCCTTGGCGGGGCCCTGTTCTACATGACTTTCGGAAACTTCGGTTTGTATCTCGAATTGAGTGACACGCTCCTCGTCACCGAGATCGCCCGAGTTTCTGGCGAGCCCGCGGCAATCGTGGCGATTCTCGACCAGCTCCCACTCGCGGCCTTGGCGATTCTGGCTTTTGCGGTCGTAAGTGTGATTTTCTCCGCGACCACCTACGATTCGGCATCCTACATCCTTGCATCGAGCGCTACGCGCCGTCTCGAGGCCGGTGACGATCCGCCACGCTGGCACCGCCTTTTCTGGGCGATCACCCTGACGGTCCTCCCGTTGGCATTGATGTTAATCGGGGGATATGAGGTCTTGCAGACGGCCGTGCTCGTGGTGTCCCTACCGATTCTAGGGATCGGTGTCTTGATGTCGGTGGCCTTGGTCAAACAGTTGGGTGCGGACAGACCTCAGACAGCTCGCGGGGCCCAGACCGGGGACGGGACCCCGCCGATGGAACACGACCGGTCAACGGAGATGTAATAGGACCGGTCAATGGAATAGGACCAGGTTCTGGGAGTACGCCGGGGTCATGGATTGGGATCGGGTCACGCGAGTAGAATCGGTTTTGGAATAGACCGGTCGCCGCAATCGGACTATCAAAGATGGTATAGGACAGCCGAGTGGAAATAAAGGAAGAAGAAGACAGGGTCTTGTGGCGACCCTCGCCCGAACGTGTCGCGAGTTCTGTGCTGGCCCAATTCGCGGGCCGCTATGGCCCATACGCGGGGCAGGGCTCGTTCGACTACGGTGGGATGCACCGGTGGTCGATCGAGCAACCGAAAGCGTTTTGGGAGAGCATCTGGGAATTCGGCAACGTAATCGGTGATCCGGGTGAGACGTCCTTCGAAGCGGGCACCGACATGCGTACAGCGCGCTTCTTTCCCGGTGCGACCCTGAACTTTGCCGAAAACCTCCTGCGCCGCTCCGACGAGGGCGAGGCGATCGTGGCTCTTGGTGAAGACGGCCGTATCAGGCGCGTCACTTGGCAGGAACTGAATGTCGAGGCCGGTGCCTTCGGTTCCTGGCTGGAGGAGGTCGGGCTGCAGCCAGGTGATCGCGTTGGGGCCATACTGCCGAACATCGCCGAGACGGTTATCGCCATGTTGGGTGCGAGCGCGCTCGGAGGGGTCTTCTCGTCCGCCTCCCCCGACTTTGGCGAGCAGGGGCTTCTGGACCGTTTTGCTCAGGTCGACCCCAAGATTCTGATCGCCTGCGACGGCTACCGGTACAACGGCAAGACGCTGGATATTCGGGGGCGGATCGCCGCCGTTGTGGCGAAGCTGCCGAGTGTGGAGCACGTCGTGATCGTGCCGTACATGGGTATCGGGGCGCCGAATGATGTCGCCATGGCGGACGATTCCGGGGGTCCGGCCGATGTCGACATGTCCGGCGATCTTGGTCTGCCCGATGGCACGCTGGACTGGAACGAACTGCTCGAAGAACGCCGAGGCCGGTCGGTTCCGTTCCGCCCGCTCCCCTTTGATCATCCGCTGTACATCATGTTCACCAGCGGTACGACCGGAAAACCGAAGTGCATCGTACATCGCGCCGGTGGAACGCTTGTGCAGCACCTCAAGGAGCATCGTCTGATCGCCGGGCTGCGCCCTGGTGAGAAGGTGTTCTACTTCACGACCTGCGGCTGGATGATGTGGAACTGGCTGGTGACGGCGCTGGCTGCTGAAGCCACGATCATGCTATACGACGGTTCGCCGTTCTATCCTGATGGGAACCGGATGTTCGACTATGTACAGGACGAAGGCGCTATGTTTTTCGGCACCTCCGCGAAGTTCATCGACAGTGTGAAGAAGGCTGGCTTACGACCCGCGGAGACGCACGCTTTGCCGCACCTCGAGACCCTCGCCTCGACGGGTTCGCCGTTGGTCCCGGAGAGCTTCGATTTCGTGTACGAACACATCAAGAAGGACGTGGCCCTGGCGTCGATCTCCGGCGGCACCGATCTCCTCGCCTGTTTCGTGGGGCCGAATCCGCAGGGGTCCGTGTATCGCGGCGAAATACAAGGACCGGCGCTGGGTATGGCGATGGAAATCTGGAACGACGCGGGTGAGCGCATTTTCGAGGAGCGCGGCGAGTTGGTGTGCACCGAGCCCTTTCCCACCATGCCCCTCGGCTTCTGGAACGACCCCGATGGCAGTCGCTATCAAGCGGCGTACTTCGAGAAGTTTCCGGGCGTTTGGTGTCACGGTGACTTTTCCGTGGAAACCCGACACGGTGGCTACTTGATCCTGGGTCGGTCCGACGCCGTTCTCAATCCCGGTGGCGTGCGCATCGGTACGGCCGAGATCTACCGGCAAGTCGAGCAGCTCGACGCGGTGATGGAGGCAGTCGCTGTAGGGCAGGAGTGGGAGGGAGACGTGCGGGTGGTGCTGTTCGTGGTGCTACGCGAAGGTGAGGGTCTCACCGACGAACTGACAGAAGAGATCAGGGCGCGGGTCCGGGCGGGTGTAACCCCCAGGCATGTACCGCAGGTCGTGGTGGCGGTGGCGGACATCCCTCGTACGAAGTCCGGAAAAATCACTGAACTGGCTGTCCGCGACATCATCCACGGTCGTGAAGTGAAGAACGTCGAGGCACTGGCGAACCCGGAGGCGCTGGAATATTTCCGCGATCTGGAGGGGCTCCGGTAGCCGACCGAGGAACGGAGATGAAGCGTGGGTAGATGGCACCGTCGAAGATGATTGAAACACGTAGACGATCTGTGGAGCTGGCCCATCCACTCCTCTTGACGGTGACGTGAACGGCACGGACATTCGCGAGTGAGTACCGCCTACCTTTCCGCAGAGCAAGGAGCACGGTCGTGACCACTCCGAGATTCGTTCGCAATAGTCTTTTGACGGCGTGTTTCCTGCTGCTGGCCAGCGCGGCGTTCGCGCAGGAGCCGGTACAAACCGTCGAATTCTACAGCCCGGCGGTGGACCGCACGATGAGGTACAACATCGTGTTGCCGGCTGAGTACGACAGCTCCAGCGAGCGATATCCAGTTCTTTATCTGCTGCACGGCTTGACTGGTAACTACACCAACTGGGCCGGCATGGGGACGCCGTTCTACGCCGGGCTGTTCGAGGATCTGATTGTTGTGATGCCGGACGGCGGCAACTCCTGGTACGTCAACTATGCCGAGAGCGGGGGAGGCCAAAAGAACAATTGGGCCGACCACATCGTAAAAGACGTCGTCGACCACGTGGACGGGCATTACCGAACACTGGCTCGCAGGGAGGGCCGCGCGATCGCCGGCCTCTCGATGGGAGGCTACGGGAGCTTCACGCTTGGCCTTCGTAACCCAGAGATGTTCATCTCGATCGGAAGCACGAGCGGCGCAATCTCCTACGGCCGAGACGCCGCCCGGCGTGCACGTGGCGAGATGCCTCCTCGTGGTGCGGGCCGACAGCGTTCGCCTGAGCAACAGGCGGCGCGGGCCGAGCAGCAACGCAGGCCCAACCCCCGAATCGGCATCGAAGGATTCAACAGCCAAATTGAGCGTACCCCGGAGGGCCGCGCGTTCGCGACCGCCGAAGACGCGGATGCGTTCGATCCGTTCGTACTGATTCATCAGGTTCCGCACGATCAGTTGCCGCACATCTATATGGACAGTGGCACTGAGGATGGTCTGATCCGACCGGCGCGTGAATTCGCTCAGGTCCTGTTCGAGAACGACATCCCGTTCGATTTCATGCAGATGCCCGGCGCACACAACTCGGCCTACTGGACGCAATCGATCGGTCACATCATGTCGATTCAGTACGAGGTGATGCGGCGGGCTCTAGGGGAGCGGCCGGTCAGAGGCCGGTAGGCGGACTGAGCAGGACTCGTTCCTGGCAACGGAAGTCTCTCGAGGGGATATCGGCATGAACTGGAAGCCGCTGATCATAAAGCTGATCACTACGTTCTGACTGATGGTACTCGGGGGACTCTCATATACCCCGCAACTCCTTGCTCAAGGCTCCGGCTTGCTCGAAACACGTGCTCTCGTGAGCCTCGTTCGGGCGGAAGTATCGTCTTTTATTCGAAGGAAGGGGCTGCGCTTGCGAACGACTTCGGCTTTGCGCCTCGCCTCTTCATCACCACCAGCGGCGGATTATAGCGACGGGTGGCTGACGGGTCCCAAGCGAGATCCGACTTCGTTTAGCTGCTGTGGCGGCCCGCCCCTCGCCGGGCGGGCCGTCCTTCGTTCACCTTAGCGCTGATTCGCCGGGACGGCGCTGATTTTCCTGGCTTTTCTTCAATTCGCTCGCGAAAGACTCACCGGCCCGCCCGGACCAGCCTCGCGAACTCCGACCACCCCACCGGCGACCCATGGATCGGCACGAGGGTCTCAATTTCGAGCCCAAGCCGTTCAACGTGATTGAACAACGACCGATTGGCCGCCGTGGCGCGACTCGCGGGTGGGTCGCCAGGCGCGGGTGAATCGAAGAGATCGGCCTCGATCAGTATGCCCTCGGCCGGGAGGTACGCGACCAGCATACCCTCGACGTGGGTGAGCGGGTGCACATATGAGATATGCATCGCACGCTCGCCGTCGTTGAGCCAGTAGTTCTCCCTCACAGTCTCGTATTGATATCCCTCTGCGAGTTCTGTCGGTGGCCAGAGCGCGACCATGTCGGGATCGAGCGTCCGAGGCGCGTAGTTGAGCACGTCTTTTGTGTAGAAATCGTAATTTTTCCAATGTGTGATGATGGTCGCGCCGATGTGCATGTACGTCCGCAGCCCGCCGATGTGGTCGTGGTGCTGGTGCGTGTTCACCAAGAAACGGATCGGCTTGTTCGGGGCCAGACGTGCGACCTCGTCGATGACGGCGAGGTTACGCCGTTCGTTGAGCGGAGCCTCCACGACGGCGACATAGTTGTCGAACTCGACGGCCACACTGTTGTGTGACGAGCCCCCGAGGAGCCACACGCCGTCGGAGAGTTCACGCGTGGTGACCTCGACCTCGAAACTGGCTCGTCGCACCGAAGCTGGCACGGTGATGTCGCCGGCGCAGTCGTTCGCCCGGATGTCGGCGAGGGTTCCTCCGAACGCGTTGTGGCCGGCGTTGACGCTCTGGGCCTGGTAGTTGTCGTCCCAGCCCTCGTGCTGATGCCAGCCGGTGGGAAAGCGTATGCCGTTACCGATATCGATGTAGCTCGCGTTGGTGAATTCGTGCTCGTAGTTCATGTCGCCGAGCACGGGATCCGGCACCCAGGTGTGGATGCGTTGGAGCATGTTCTCGCTGTTGATCGTGGCATCCACACGGTACCTCCCGAGTACGGTGATCGACACGATGGTGACCCTCTCGGGCACGGTGGTCGCGCCGTCACGACCCATCTCCCCAAGCTCCCACCGCCACGTCGCACGGGGATTGGCACCGGGCAGCATGGCGGCTTTGAGGAAGCCGTGCGGATTGAGCCACATGTCGAGTTGCCACCGAGCGGCCTCCTGGGGTACTGCCGGAACGGGATCGCTGTCCAGCCCGTCGAAATGCCAACCATAGTCTCCGCTGACCACAAAACGTTGGCGAGAGTTCTGCTGGATCGGTGTGCCGCCAACCCACCCCAACCCGTGCTTCCAGGAAGCGGGGTTGTGGCCCGGCTCACGGTCGAATTCCTCGATCATGATTCCGGCGTCCCAGTCCATGGTCCGAGTGTAGTTCCGCAGTTGCTCCCCGCGCGGCCAGTCAACCTCGTAGCCGTTGAGCCGCTGCTGGCCCACCATGGCGGCATAGGCCGAGCCCGAGACTGACACACAGCGCAGGTTGGAGACGCCGATTGCCTCCGAGGCGGCCTGCAAGATGGGACCGGGGTCGAGGTAACCGGGCGGGAGTTGCTGGGCCGCGCCCGGTCGGCCCATTAGCGTCAGCACGACGACGAGACCCGATAGCCGGATCGACATACGATCTCCTTGATTCCTGGATTTCTGCCCTCGGGATCCGGCGACATACGAGGTCGGCGGGAGGATCTGGAGACAACGGAGGAGAATGGCACACCCGAGTCCGCGGCGCCACGCATGGCCCTGTTGGTGGCCTCGACCTGGGGCTCCGACGATCGACGCGATGTTGACCCTCTCGACCCGGCCCGTCACGTTGTCACCGCTTCGTGGAGGTCAGTTTCGCTTTTGGGCGAACGTCGGCAGAAGCAGCGGCCTCAAACGAGGAGGGGCCGTAAGCAAGCAGCGGCCGTAAACAAGGACCCTCTCGGGTCATCGCAAACGGAGGAGGCAAGCCATGGACACGCTACGATTCCGCGCTCTCAGAATGATCTCACGGCGCGGGGGCTCGAACGCAGCCGCGGCAATCTCGACAACCCTTACACTGGTGGCTCTCGTGCTGCTCGCCGTGCCCTCACTCGCTGCGGCCCAGCACCTCCCCATGGCCTCTCCTGAGAGTGTGGGCATGTCGTCCGATCGTTTGGAGCGTTTGGATGCGGCCATGCAACGCTACATCGACGCCGACATGGTGGCCGGCACGGTGACGTTGGTCGCGAGACAGGGTGAGGTCGTGCATCTCAAAGCGCAGGGCCATAGGTACATAGAGGGCAGCAAGGCGATGGACGTGGACGACATTTTCGTGATCATGTCCATGACGAAGCCCATCGTCAGCACGGCGCTCATGATGCTTTTCGAGGAGGGCTATTTCCTCCTGGACGACCCGATCTCCAAGTACATGCCGGAGTACGCCGACATGCAGGTGCTCGTCGACGTGGACGGAAATACGCTGCGTGTGCCGGCAGAGCGGCCCATTACGTTTCGGCACGTTCTGAGCCACACAGCGGGCGTGGACCCGTCTCGGAACGCCCTCACCGAAGACGAGCGCGCGCTCATGGGTCGCAACCCCACCTTGGAGCAAAGTCTCGTTGCCAGAGCCGCGCTTCCGCTGGCGTTCCACCCTGGAGACCAGTGGCGTTACGGCAGCTCCACCAACTACGTGGCGTTCCTCGTTGAGCGGATTTCAGGTCAGTCCCTGGACCAGTTCTTGAAGGAGCGCATCTTCGAGCCGTTGGGCATGGACGATACGCACTACAACGTGCCCGCCTCGAAAGTGGACCGTGTGGTGGGGGTCTACAGTCCCACGGGTCCGCACAACACGATCGAACTGATGCGTGCTCCGGAGGCTCGCGAGCCGACCCGTTACTTCGGGGGAACGGCGGGACTGTCCTCCACGGCCGGCGACTACTTCAAGTTCTCCCAGATGATCCTGAACGGCGGGGAACTAAACGGTGAGCGGCTGCTTAGCCCCACCACCGTGAACCTCATGATCACCAACCATACGGGCGATCTGCCGATCTACATCAAGGGACCCGACGCGTACGGGTTCGGACTGGGCTTCAGCATGGTGACCGATCCCGATCGTGCACGGCAGGCGGTCACGCCCGGTACATTTGGCTGGGGCGGCGCCTGGGGCACCGTCTTTTGGATCGACCCCGCGGAAGAGTTGATCAGCATTCTCATGGTCCAGATTTCTCGATACAGCCACTTCACGTTGAGACAGGACTTCCCGAATCTGGTCATGCAGGCGGTCACTGAGAGCCTCTATGCGGGCAAGCAGGTGATCCGTGGCTACGAACCCATCGTGCGCTAGGGAGTTGGAGGAACAACGCGGCCGGGGTTGATGCAGTGGTTCCCGAATGCCAGCGTATTTCTGGGATAGGACTCTAGGCCGGGCCCCCTCGGGAGGCCCGGCCTAGACCGTTCAGTCTGTGTCGGTGGAAAACTGGCTGACGCCGAAGCGCTCTAGCACGGGCAACCCGAGTTCGAAGTCGAAGTATGTGAGCCGTTGGATCCGCAAGAGGGCGCGTCGCCAGCCCAGATAGGCGTCGAGTAGGTTGTCTGCGGTATCGACCTCGCGACGGAAGCTCTGAAGCACGTCCAGGATCGTGGCGGTTCCTTCACGGTACAGGGCGAGGCTCGACGCGGATAAATCGCTCGCGAGCTGGAGGTTCTCTTCCATGCTCAGCGCCCGCGTCTGGAATTCATCGATGTTGCGAATTTCGTTCGCGACGTTCGAGACGATCTGGGTCTCGGCCTGCTCGATTCGAAGTCGGGTCTGGTCCAGGCGTATTCTCGAGGAGGCGACACGTGAACTACGCTCCCCACCATCCCAGATCGGGATATACGCGCTGACATCGATCGAATAAGTATTTGTGGGTGAACCCCAGATACTCTGGAATCGTGGGTCCTGCCGCTCTCGCCCGTAGCTGAACTCCAAGTTCATCCTGAAAGAATTCCGCCCCTCCGTCTGATCGAGTTGGAG
>JAPYQK010000018.1 GCA_029941275.1 Longimicrobiales bacterium
GTCCTTGCGAGTGAGCATGCGACCGGCGCCGAAGCGTCCAGCCGACCGTTCGACATGAAACGGACGGGTCTAGTGCTTGGTGAGGGATCCGTAGTGCTCGTACTCGAGAGCGAAAATGCCGTCGAGGCGAGGGGCGCTGAGCCGCTGGCCGAGATCGTGGGTTATGGCGTCTCCAGTGACGCGCATAACCTTACGCAGCCTTGTCCGATCGGTCAGGCTCGTGCGATGAGCTTGGCGTTGAGTGACGCATCCCTGTCGCCCGATCGCATCGGGTACGTCAACGCACATGCTACCGGCACTATCCTGGGTGATCGGGTCGAGGCGAAGGCGATCCGCGATGCTTTCGGACCACACGTCGACAATGTGGCTGTGAGTTCCACCAAATCCGTCCATGGCCACCTGGTCGGGGCCGCCGGTGCGCTGGAAACCGCGTTGACGGTTCGTAGCCTTCAGACTGGACGTATCGCGCCGACCGCCAACTTGACCGATCCGGATCCGGAGTGTGATTTAGATTGTGTGCCGGTCGTCGGCCGGGATGCGCCGGACCTGGAGTACGCACTTTCGAACTCGTTCGCGTTTGGTGGCAGCAATGCGACGCTGGTGCTCCGAAAAGCCATCGCCTCATGAAACAGATTGTCGCCTCATGAAGGTGGACGTCGCGACCGAGGTGTTCCGTCGTTTCGCGGGGGGGGACCAAAGCGGTATCTTGGGCGCTCGCAGAATGAGCTTTTCGGGCGCCGACCTTGAGATCGGATCGAGTCTTCCGGGCGCCCGGCGTATTCAGGAGGCGTGAGCAGCGTGACCCCCTACGAGTTCTTGGCAGAGGTACTGCACGAAAAATACGATGTCGCCCGCGATGTGATCAGCCCGGACGCGACGCTGACTGAAATCGGCCTCGATTCGCTCACCGTCGTCGAGCTCTTGTTCGATGTCGAAGATGAGTTCGAGGTCGAAATTCCCGAGGAACGCGCGACCTTTCAGACGCTTGCCGAGGCCGCGGCCTTGGTGGAGCAACTCGTACAAGCCAAAGGGGCCTGAGCCTCCCGTGCGCGGCCGCCGCGTCTTCGTGACGGGGCTGGGGTTCGTGTCCCCGCACGGGGAGGACCCTGAGGCGGTCTTCGAGCGCATCTGCTCGAGCGAGTCCGCCATCCGGCTGGCACGAACCGGTACACCGGAGTTCGGGGCCGATGTCCTGCTCGCCTCCATCGATTTCGAGCCCGGCGACCGAATCGGCAAGGTCGATCGACTCTCGATGGCTCGGGCTTCCCAGATGGCCGTCGTCGCAACCAGAAATGCTCTCGATCGTTCGGGCCTCATGACGGAGGGCAGTGGGCCCGAGGAAGCGGGCGTGTACATGGGGTGCGGGCTCGGAGGGGCCGAGGTCCTTCAACAATCCTACCGGACATATTTCGAACGGCGAAGCAGACGTGTGAGGCCCACGACCGTCCCCATGATCATGGCCAGTGGTCCGGCCTCGCAGGTCAGCATGTCCTTCGACATTCGTGGTCCGGCCCATACATATTCGGTCGCGTGCGCCTCCTCGGCGGTGGCGATCGGTGAGGCTTTTCGGTCGATCCGAGACGGGTACGCTCACGTGGCCATCGCGGGGGGGGCAGAGGCTATGCTCAACGACGGGACCGTCGCCGCTTGGCAGGCCATGGGCGTTATCGCCAAGCTGCACCCGGATGGGGCGGAAGCATCTTGCCGTCCATTCGACTCGGGACGCACGGGTCTCGTTCTCGGAGAGGGCGCCGTCACCCTCATTCTCGAAAGCGAGGAGCGAGCCGAGGCGAGAGGAGCCGAGCCGATCGCCGAGATCGTGGGGTTCGGCGCTTCGAGCGACGCGCACAAGCTCACCGAGCCGTCCGTGGGCGGTCAGGAGCGTGCCATTCGGGAAGCTCTGGAAGACGCGCATCTCCCTGCGGACACTGTGGGTTACATCAATGCCCACGCGACCGGCACTCCAGCCGGTGACCCCGTGGAGATCGAGGCGATCAAACGGATGTTCGGGCCAGCGGCTCAGAATCTCGCCGTCAGTTCGACCAAGTCGACGCATGGACATCTGGTCGGTGCATCCGGCGCGCTCGAATGTGCCATCACGGCCCTTGCGCTTCGGGAGCGCCGGATTCCGCCCACGGCCAATCTGACCTCGCCTGACTCGGCGTGCGATCTCGACTGCGTGGCCGGCGAGGCGCGTGACGCGCCGGACCTCGAAGTCGCCCTCTCGAACTCGTTCGCTTTTGGGGGCTCGAACGCCACCTTGGTCTTGCGGCGGTTTGACCGCGGGCGCCTTGATGCCTGATGCGCGTTCCTCTTGGTGGCTTAGTGCCCTTCTACGGGGCGGCTTCCTCGTCGGGGCGACGCTGCTGCTCTTGGTCGCGCTTCAGGATATCGATTGGGCCCGGCTCCTCCAGTTGCTTCGAACGCTCCGCATTTCTTGGGTCGCCCTTGCCGTCGGTCTGAACGGGTCGATCCTAGTCCTGTGGTCGTTGCAGTGGAGAATTTTGGTCCCGGGCGAGAACTCAGTGCCCTGGGCCAGCATGTTCTTGGTAGTCTCCTCGATGGCCATGATCTCGAATTCAGTGCCGTTCATGGTTGGCCAGGCCTCGGGAGTATTACTGCTGGCTCGATATGGAGGCATCGGCCATGCCCCCGCCCTGTCCGTCTATACGATGGAACAGGTGGCTGAGGGAATTGCCAAGATCGTGGTCGTCATTGGCGTTGCCATGTTGGCCCCGTTGCCCGCCTCCCTCGCGCGCGGCGTTCAGGGGCTCGCGGTGCTCGTCTCGGGACTCGCTGTGACGTTTGTCGTCCTCGCTTTCCGCTTTCGAGATCCCCCAGCGGCTCGACCGCCAACGAGTGCCCTCGGCCGCATAAAGCACTTCGGTGCACGGTGGGCCCACTCGCTCGAAGGTCTGCGCACCCCCCGCGTATTCGGAGCGGGAATTGCTCTGGCGTTGGGCATGAAGGCTGCGGAATTCGGCGGTATCCTCGCGGTTCAGCAATCTTTGGGGCTGGATTTGCCGATGGGCACCGCTTTGTTGGTCCTGGCGAGCGTCAACTTCGCGACGATCGTTTCGGTCTCGCCGGGAAATTTGGGCGTGTTCGAGGCCGCTTCGTTCGGGGCCTACAGGCTCACGGGCGTCAGTGCCGAGCACGCGCTCACCCTGAGTCTTCTGCAGCACGCTTGTTACGTGATTCCCATGGTAGGGGTCGGGTACCTCTATGGGGGACGGCGCGTCTTTGTCGAACTTCAGAGTCCGCCGGCTCCTTCATGATGAACCGTCGATGATTGGCCCTCGCACTCACACACGGGAGGGTTCCCCGTGAGCGAATCGTCGCGAGCCGTGTGTGTCTTGATCGCCAGCTATTTGGAACCACACCACGTCGAGCGGGTTCGGGCCGTCGATCCCCGTGTCGAGGTCATGTACGAGCCTCAGATGCTTCCACGGCCCCGTTATGCGGCGGACCATGACGGGTATCCGTTCGAGCGCTCCCAGGATGACGAAAAGCTGTGGGTATCTTGGCTCGCGGAGGCCGAGGTCCTGTTCGACTTCGACGCATCACATGTCGACGATCTGCCCGAGCTGGCAGCGTCGGTCAGGTGGATTCAGGCGACGAGTGCCGGCATCGGCCAGTTCGTTGCCGAGCACCGGTACGCCGAACGTATGCCCGACACGATCTTTTCGACGAGCAGCGGGGTTCATGCGATTCCGTTGGCCGAGTACAGCTTGATGTCCATCCTCATGTTTCGGCGAAAGATCCCGCAGATGCTCGCCGATCAGCAGGAACATCGGTGGGAGCGATTCGCGTCGACCGATCTGGCCGAACGGAGTTTGGCCGTTGTGGGTTTGGGCTCGATCGGGCGTGAAGTGGCCCGAGTGGCGTCGGCATTTGGAATGTCGACGGTCGGCGTAAAACGGACCCCGTCGGGAGTGGATCCCGCCACACTTCACGTAGAGGCTGTGTACGCGTTCGATGAACTCCACACGGCGCTCCGGGGAGCCGAACACCTGGTGTTGGCCGCGCCTCATACGCCCGAAACAGAGGGTTTGATCGGGGAGGCCGAACTCGCGCTGCTCGCTCCCGGTGCCATTATCGTCAACGTGGCCCGCGGTGCGCTCGTCGACGAATCCGCTTTGCTCGACGCCCTTCGGTCTGGCCAGGTTGGAGGGGCGGCGCTCGATGTGTTCCGGGATGAGCCGCTCTCGCCCGACTCCCCGTTTTGGACGATGCCGAACGTGTTCATCTGCCCGCACTCCGCCGGCACGAGTGACCGCGAGAACGGAAGGATCACCGACATTTTCTGTGATAATCTTCGCCGCTATCTGGCAGGTGAGCCGTTGCTGAACGTATTGGATACGGCTCGACTGTATTGATGCACGAGCGGCGTTCGGAAGGACACCAACGGTGCCGCGAGCGTAGCTCTCGGGGCCGTTCGTTCTTATCATGGTGTGGGCTTCAGCCCTTCCGTATCAGGGTTCGATTATGGTCATCGGAAGCCTCTTGTGATGACCCCTTCGCCCGACGGAGGTGACAATGCGTCGCATTAGGCCGTTCGCGACACTCTTGGTTGCAGCGCTGTTGAGCGCGTGTGCCGGCCCGCCGCCGGCGCCCGCCGCTCCCCCTATGCCCGTGTTGGAGCCGGAGCCCGAGGCACCCGTCCCGGTCCAGCCCGAGCCTGGCCTCGACTACGATCTGATCATCGAGAATGGCAGGGTCGTCGACGGTACGGGAAGCGCCTGGTTCTATGGTGATGTAGCTGTAAGGGACGGTCGGATCGCCCGGGTCGTGCCCGCCGGGTTGCTGAGGGGCGCCACGGCGTTCGAGCGGGTCGACGCGTTCCGGCACGTGGTGTCACCCGGGTTCATCGACATCCAGAGTCAGTCCAGATACGCGCTCTTGTCGGGTGATAGCCGAGTCATCAGCAAGGTCACTCAAGGTGTCACGACCGAAATCATGGGAGAAGGCACCACGACGGCGCCGGTCAACCCCGCCAACCTTGGTCCGCCCGGTGACGATCGGTCGGAAGCAGACCGCCAGGCGCGGCTTTTTTCAGGAGAACGAGGGTTCGACCAGTGGCTTCGGGCCATGCAGGCACGCGGCACGTCAGTGAATCAGGGGTCCTTCCTCGGGGGAGGCACACTCCGAGCCTACGCCCTGGGCTCGCGCATGGGTGACGCCGGTCCCGTGGAGTTGGACACCATGAAGGCCGTCGTCCGGCGGGCCATGCAGGACGGAGCTTTCGGGATCGCGACCGCCCTGATCTATGTGCCGGGCAACTTTGCTTCTACGGTGGAGTTGGGAGAAGTGGCAGCGGCGATGGCTCCCTATGGGGGCGTGTACATCACGCACCTCCGCTCCGAAGCGGACAATCTTCTTGAGGCGATCGACGAGGCCATCGAGATCGGAGCTCGTGGAGGCGTGCCGGTGGAGATCTTTCACCTGAAGGCCGCCGGCCAGGCCAATTGGTCCAAGACGAGACAAGCGATCGAGATGATCGATTCGGCGAGGGCAGCCGGTGTCGACGTTCAGGCCAATATGTACCCGTATACAGCGGGCAGCACCGGTCTCACGTCGTGTTTCCCGCCCTCCGCCTCGGCCAATGGTCGACTCTTCCGCAACCTTGCCGACGCCGAGGCACGCGCTCGAATTCGGGCCGAGATCGAAAACCAGACGGAGCAATGGGAGAACCTCTGTGCTCTGTCGACCCCGGAGGGAGTGCTTCTGCTCGGCTTCGACAAAGAAGAGAACCGACAGAGGTATTCAGGCCGCTATCTCGACGACGTCGCTCGGGAGTTCGGCAAGGACTGGATCGAGACAGCGATGGACCTGGTTCTGGATGAACGCCAGCGAATCGGTACCGTCTTCTTCATGATGAGTGAGGACAACGTCCGCCTCCAGATACAGCAGCCGTGGATGAAGTTTGGCACCGATGCCGGGGGAGTGAATCCCCGCACGACCACCGCGCTCATCCACCCCCGGTCCTACGGCACCTACACCCGAGTGCTAGGCCGTTACGTCAGAGAGCAGCGCGTCGTTCCTCTCGAAGACGCCATTCGGAAAATGACTTCCGCGGTGGCCACTCGCCTGTCGATTCCTGATCGAGGTATTCTGCGTGAAGGTTTCCACGCGGACATCGTCATTTTTGACCCCGAGACGGTCATTGATCGTGCGACATACGAAGATCCCCACCAGGTTTCGGATGGAATCAGGGACGTTTTCGTAAACGGGGTCGGCGTCGTTCGGGGGCGCGAGCACACGGGTGCGAAGCCGGGCATGATCGTTAGGGGGCCCGGCTACCGTCGCTAGGCGCGGACGAGCGGCGGTTTCCGGACCCCGAGGGCGAAACCCTTTGCCTCTCCATACGTATTATGAAACAGGAGGGACGGGGACGACGACCGACCACCGAGTTGGGTTGGGTCCGTGAGGGAGGAGGTGGAGAATGAGCGCTGAGGCGAGAATCCGACAACTGCTTCGGGCCGCTTGCAGGATCGAGCGCGAAGGGGATCGGCAAGTGGCCGAGGGACTCAGGAGCATGGCAGAGGAGTTCCTTCCGGCCGGTGGACGAAAGACGCTTCCCCACTTCGAGTGTCCCGAAGGCTGAGAATACACTAAGCCGCCTTTTGATCTCGGGACCGGCTGCCATGAGCTCTGAGATTCAAGAACTCCACCAGCATCGAAAATCCCATCGCGAAGTAGATGTACTCCTTGGGGATGTGGAAACCCACCCCCTCGGCGATGAGGCTCGTTCCAATCAAGAGTAGAAAGCTCAGAGCGAGCATCTTCACCGTGGGGTGATTTGATACGAATCTCCCGACCGGGCCGGCGGAAATCATCATGACACCCACGGCCAGGACCACGGCCGTGACCATAACGGCCAGGTCATCGGCCATCCCGACCGCCGTGATCACCGAGTCCAGCGAAAAGACCATGTCCAAGATGGCGATCTGAATCAGCACGCCCCCGAACGTGGCCGCTTTCCCCCCGGCTCTCTCCTCGTCGTCCCCCTCCATCTTGTGGTGGATTTCGCGGGTGGATTTTGCCAGGAGAAAGAGGCCGCCGATGATCAAAATGAGATCCCGCCCTGACACTCCGTTTCCGAAGAGAACGAACAACTCCTGGGTGAGTTGCATGATCAGTGTGATCGAGAAAAGCAGCAGGATCCTCGTGAGCATCGCCAGTGCCAGCCCCAATTGACGGGCCTTCGGTTGCTGCTCGGCCGGAAGCCGATCCGCCAGCACGGTAATGAAGATGATATTATCGATCCCGAGAACGATCTCGAGGGTCGTGAGCGTGGCCAAGGCGATCCACGCTTCAGGGCTGGTCAGAAGATCCATTACATAATTATGTAAAAGGGGCCGAGTCGGAAAAAGAGGTGAGGGTTATAATAGGTTCACAATCGGTAGCGGGGGTGCGAACATCGAGGCTGAGACCTTCGGTGGCCGGATCGTGCTGCGGAGGGGGAATGGGGTTCCGGTTCGGTAGGACGTCTACCTCGCCGTTTTTCTGGGGCTGTGGGGTCTGATCTCGGGCCGGCGCCGCGCATGGTTTGGCCGGTCCTGAACGGTGCGTGCAGCTTCTGGCGCTTGAATCTCGTCTATATCTGAGAAGTCAGGATCTGAGAAATCGGGACCTCAGAAAATTAAGGGTTGCCCCGAGTGTGACGGACGGGTGGACGCTCGCCGTCGGATTTTCGCAAGACCGGGAGGAATGGGATGGAAACCAGCGATTCGAACCAAGACTCACCGCTCATCAAGATGAATGGGCTGAGTAAAGTGTTCTATACCGAAGAGGTGGAGACCCACGCGCTGTCCGAGATCCATCTGAGCATCGCCCCGGGGGAGTTCGTGTCGATCGCCGGCCCGTCCGGTTGTGGTAAGACGACGATGCTCTCGATACTAGGGCTGCTGGATTCTCCGACCGGTGGAGAATACCTACTCGATGGCGAGCCGGTGGCGAATCTCAGTGCGTCGCAACGAGCGAAAATCAGGAATCAGGCGATCGGTTTCATCTTTCAAGCGTTCAACCTTATCGGTGACCTGACCGTCTACGAGAACGTGGAGTTGCCGCTTACGTACAGGGGTATGGCCGGTGCCGAGCGAAAGGAGCGGTCGCAAGCGGCGCTCGAACGTGTCGGCATGGCCCATCGGATGGGGCACTACCCCAGCCAACTGTCGGGCGGTCAACAGCAGCGCGTGGCGGTGGCCCGCGCGATCGTGGGCAAACCACTCATTCTTCTCGCTGACGAGCCAACGGGCAACCTGGACTCGAAGAACGGCAACGCCGTCATGGATCTGATGAGGGAGCTCCACGACGAAGGAGCTACCATCTGTATGGTGACGCACGATCCGCGATACTCTGCCGTGGCCGACCGGGCCGTGCATCTGTTCGACGGTCAGGTCGTGGACGAGAAAGAGGCTCAACAGGCGGCGGGCGTTTAGAGTCCGACTACGCGCCTTGAAGATGTGACGGCGATCGGGTGCGATCCGGCCCGAATTCAACCTTGATCGATCTTCAGTAAGGGCCCATCGTCTATACATGAGCGGGCAAGTCGATTCGGGCGCGGTCACGTTGGCAGAACCTCTTCAGGAGAAAAAAGCCAATAGTGGCCGCCCGACGGTCACGGTGGTTATCCCCGTGTACTTCGCGGAGGCAACGATCGGCCGCCTCGTTGAAGCCGCGGACGCGGCCCAGTCTGGAACCGCCGTGCAGAGCGGCGTAGTGCCCTCGCTTTCGACGACACCGTTCCTGGTGCCCGGACTAGTGGTCCGGCTGGTGCGCCTGGCGGGTGATGCCGGGAGGGCGGCCGGGTCGGTGATCGTAACTCAGGAGTTGGAAGACGGGCGGGCCATTGAACTTCAGTTCATTCCGTTCGCCGACGGTGGTGGGGTGGTCGGTGGAAGCTTGCGAGAGCGGAACGACCTGATCGGCCCGTCTGGACGGGCAGGCTGGAACATGGTCGCTCGGAACGTGGCGGGGGGGCTGGCAGTCCTATCAGGTCCTCTGACCGAGCCCGAGCTGTCGGAGTTGCTCGACCGTGCGTTGGGCCCCCGTTAATTTTTTTCTCCCCTAGCAGTCCTCCAGGAAGGTCCGATGAAATCAAGGTATTGGATGTCGACGCTCCTCTGCGTAGTGACCGCGGTGGGCGCTGCCTGTGCTCAGGAGTCCCCCGGGGACCCGCTTGCCGTCCTGGGAGACGGTGTCGTGGCCGCGGCTACAGCGATCGATCCGGAGGGTTACCTCCAGAAGCTCGGAGTGATCGCACACGACAGCATGGGTGGTAGGGACACGCCGAGTCCGGGACTCGAGATGACGGCGGCGTGGATCGCGAGCCAATTCGAACGGGTGGGCCTGCTCCCCGCGGGTGATGACGGATCTTATCTCCAGCGTTATTCGATCGACCTCGTCCGGCCCGACCTCGTTGCATCGTCTGCATCTGTGAATGGCGCAGGCGACTTGCGCTTCGGCCGTGACCTCGTGATGACCGGAATGCCCGAAGGAGACGTCGAGGGCCCCGTCGTCATGCTCGTGGGCGTGGGAGATGTGACCTCTGACGCGATCTCCAAGATTTCAGGGAAGAACGTGGTGGTAGCCTCGATGCCCGCGGGCCTGAATCGCGAGGGGAAGTTGTTCGCTGCGGAGCTACTCAGAAATGGGGCTCTTTCCGCACTTCTCGTTGTCGACGTACTCGATCGCGCATGGAATCAACGCGTTGATCGTATTTCGAGAAACACCGCCGTCCAAGTGGGCCGCAACGGCGCAACGACCGGGTTCTCTGGGGAGGTGAGGGCCGACGCGATTAGACCCATTCTTTCAGCTCATGGGGTGGAGCTCGGCAAGGGCCCGGCCCAGGGTGCGCTGTCCGTCATCGATGTGCCGCAACTAGCACTCGCACTGTCGCCCAGGGTTCAAGTTCTCGACGCCCGCTCGGCTCCCAATGTGGCCGGTGTACTGGAGGGCAGCGACCCGGTCCTCAAGGAAGAATACGTGGTCTTCAGCGCCCACATGGATCACATCGGATTCGGTCGCCCCAATGCTGAAGGCGACAGCATCAACAATGGGGCTGACGACGACGCGTCCGGTACCACGGCGGTACTCGAGATCGCTGAGGCGTTCTCGTCACTCCCGACCAGGCCGAAGCGGTCGATGATCTTCTTGTTGGTGAGTGGGGAAGAGAAGGGGCTTTGGGGGAGTGCGTATTTCGCGGACAATCCGCCAGTCCGGATCGACCGTATGGTCGCCGACCTCAATGCCGACATGGTCGGGAGGAACTGGCCTGACACGATCGTGGCCATCGGAATGGAGCATTCCGAACTCGGTGCCATACTCGGGCTGGTCAATGAGGCGCATCCAGAGCTCGGGATGACCGCCATCGATGACATTTGGCCGGACGAACGTTTCTACTTCCGATCTGACCACTACAATTTCGCTCGCAAGGGGGTGCCGGTCCTCTTTTTCTTCAACGGCACCCATGAGGACTATCACGGGCGAAACGACGAGGTGGACCGAATCGACGCGGAAAAGGCGACGAGAATCAGCCAGTTGATCTTCTATCTCGGATACGAACTAGCGAACCGAGTGGAGCGCCCCAAGTGGAATCCAGAAAGCCGACGCCAGATCGTGGAGGGGGCGTAGCGGCCACGGGGGTAGCCATTCGGGGACGTTTTTGGGGTACTTCGGTGCTTGAAGTGGAAAAAAATGCCCCTCGCCCGAGGGGGCAGCGGGGGGCACGATTGGAGAAGCCAATCGATGTTAGTGTGGGAATTCTCCCGGGGAGCCGATGCGAACGAAGAGGTCGGCCAGTCCCATCGCTTCAAGCACTGTCCACGCGTTATCAGGTAGCCCCATTAACCATACCTGTCGATCCTCGGAGTGGGCGAGGCGCTGCGCGGTCAAAAGTAATGTAAGTCCTTCACAATAAACGACATATGAGTCTGTGAAGTCGATCAACACGTCCGATTTAGTGTCTTCAGAGACGTGTACTGCGGCATGGGGGACGACCTCGACGGCCGGGGTGCGCTCCGGAAGGCTTCCGCCCCAAGTGTTGCATCGTGTCCGCTCATGACCACCTCCTCGTTCAGAACGAAGGAGCCGGCGACGTAACGCCGGTTTCGCCCAATACATACTCAAGAGTCGTGCCAAACGAGATTTACTTGAGTGCGGAGTGAGCGTACGTCCCCCAAACCGAGGGAGTGGGCCTAGTTGACCGCTTGGCCATGGCGAAACCGCGGTCCTGGTGGAAGATTATGCTGGCGCCGTGCATCGGGTCATGACCGAATGGCAGGCGGTGTCCGCCAAGGAGGCAGCTTTGAGTCGAATAGAACGATTCGTCCCGCTGCCCGGTTACGTCGAGTTTCCAGCGAACGAGATGCGAGAGCGAGCGAGCGCGTTCCTGGAAGAGGTCCAGCGCCGACGCACTGTGCGCGATTTCTCTGACCGACCGGTTCCGCGCGACGTCATTGAAATGTGCGTGCTCACCGCGGGAACCGCGCCCAACGGGGCCCACCGGCAACCGTGGCGCTTCGTTGTTGTATCCAATCAGAAGATCAAACGGGCGATCCGAGTCGCCGCCGAGGAAGAGGAAAAGGAATTCTACGCGGGGCGTGCACCTGATGATTGGTTGGAGGCTTTGGAGCCCCTCGGAACCCACGAAGCCAAGCCGTTTCTCGAGAAGGCCCCCTATCTGATCGTCGTCTTCGCGGAGAGTTATTCAATCGGCGAGGGCGGTGAACGGAGCAAGAATTACTACGTGACCGAATCAGTGGGCATCGCCACCGGATTGCTTATCACCGCTATTCACAGGGCCGGGCTCGTCTGCCTTACCCACACCCCTTCTCCCATGGGGTTTCTGAACGAGGTATTGGAGCGACCGACGAATGAACGACCCTTCCTGATTCTGGTGGTGGGTTATCCGGCGCCCGACGCAACGGTGCCTAACCTGCAGAGGAAGTCGTTGGACGAGATCGCGACCTTCATAGAATGAGGGGCATCCGATGGCTCGCGAACTTCTGCTACACCACACTAGATTGGTGAAATGCATGAATAATCCGAACACTCGAAAGGCACGACGCCGAGCCAGCGGCGTCTAGGCGAGCGATCATGGGCCAAGTGGTTGCTTCCGAGATGGGTGAGGGCTCGGTCCGAGTCTTTACCAAGGCACTCCTGAAGGACCTTCAAGCCGGCGGAGGAGCAGCCCGAGCCGGTCCGGGCGGTCTTCTTCCTGGTCAGTCCAGTGATGAAGACCGGCCAGCACCTACGCATCTTGGCTCAGATCGCCGGCCGAGTGGACCAGGAGGACTTCATGGAGGCGTGGCTGTCGGCGTCCAATCACCAGGAGCTCAAGGAGGCCGTGCTTCGGGATGAGAGAGTGTTGGCCCTCACGTTGGAGCCCGGCACTCCCGCCGCGGCACTCATCGGTCTCACCCTTAGCGAGGTGAATATGCCCGCGGGCACCCTGATCGCTCTGGTGAGCCGCGAGGCGGAGGTCATCGTTCCGTGGGGTGCGACGGTGCTCGCGGAAGGCGATCGACTCACCATCATCGGAGAACCCGTCGGCCTGAGGATGCTCGGGCAACGCTTCAAGCGGCGACAGTCGATTGAGGAGTAGACCTCATGTGCGGCCGATATAGTCTGGCGACACCTGTCGACGACCTCGTCGAGGTTTTCGACGTTCCCCCCGTGACGTTTGAGTGGGGTCCGCGTTACAACATCGCCCCTACACAGGACGTGCCCGTCGTTGCCTCGGACCGACGCGGCACGAGGCTTGGTTTGCTGCGCTGGGGACTCGTGCCATTCTGGGCCGACGATCCTTCGATAGGTTCACGGATGATCAATGCCAGGGCCGAGACTCTGCTCGAGAAGCCAGCTTTCAAGGAGGCCGCCGTATCGCGACGTTGCCTGATCCCGGCCGACGGGTTCTACGAGTGGGCGATGGAGGGTGGCCGCAAGGTCCCCCATTGGATTCACGCCCCAGACCGTGAGCCGATGGGGTTCGCAGGGATTTGGGAGCGCTGGCATCCCGGGGATCCGGAGGCGATTTATTCGATGGCCATCATCACGGTCGATGCCAACGATCAGATTCGCCACCTGCACGGTCGAATGCCCGCCATTGTGCCGTTCGCTGATCGACGGACTTGGCTCGACACCGAGACACCGACTGCGGACGCTTTGAGTCTGCTGAAGCCCTACGAGCAGTCGCTGGACGCGTATCCGGTGTCCACTCTTGTGAATTCCCCGGCGAATGATGTTCCGGAGTGCATCGAGCCGGCGCCGGTTGCTTGAGGCCCCGGTGTACTAGGCCGTGCTCGAACTCGATCGCAGGTCTAGAAGGCTGTTGAAGAAGTATCCCAACCCTTCAACGTGTTTTCTCATGCCCCGTGTGCCGGCGCTTCAAGCGCGACCCGCTGTACTTCTTCAACAGCCTTCTAGGGCTTCGAAAGCATCGGCCAAACGGTCCAGGGCCTCCGCTAGCTCAGCCGCGGGTGGTCCGAATCCCAGTCGTAGATAGTGGTCCATCCCGAAGTGGTCGCCCGGGACCACGAGGAGGTCCCTCTCCGTCCGAAGGATTTCCGCAAACTCCGTCGAGTTGATCGCCGCCCGGTAGCGTGCATAACAGATGGCGCCGGCATCGGGAGGCCGATACGTGAACCGGCCCTTCTGGCTGTCCATCCAGCGCGACAACATCCCGAGATTTTCGGTCAGAATCTTGCGCGTTCTCGCCAGGATCTTGCGTCTCGTCACCGGTGCCAGCGTCACGCTCGCCAATCTATCCGAGAGGCTTGCCGGGGCGATGGTCGTGTAGTCGGTACGGCCCCAAAGGCCCTCCATCATTTCGGTTGGACCGACGACCCAGCCGATCCGGAGTCCGGGCAATCCGTACGCCTTCGAGAGGGAATTCGTGACGAGTACTCGCTCGTGGAGGCCGAAAAACGAGGGCGTTTCCGGCCCGTCGAGTTCCGCACCCCGGTAAACTTCATCCGATAGAATCCAGGCTCCGTGACGGTCGGCGAGTGAGACGATCTCGGATACCGACGTGTCATCGAGAACGGCCCCCGTGGGATTGTTCGGATTGGTGATCAGAATGAAGCCCGCGCCATCCTTCAGGCCTTGTTCCAACTCATTCAGGTCCGGTTGCCACCCGTTCTCCTCGACCAGGCGGAAGGGGTGGAGCCTTGCCCCGAAGCTCTCCAGAAGTCCCGGGACTTGCATGTAGTTGGGAAGCTGGACGGCGACCGAAGCCCCCGGTTCCATGAGTTCCCAGAAGGCTGTGAAGTTGGCTTCTGCCCCGCCCGTCGTCACGAGAACGGAGCTTCCGGTCGCCCCGGGATAGAGATCGGCAATCAAGCCCCGAAGTTCGTCGCTGCCGTTCGACTGTCCGTATCCGAGGTGTACGTCCAGTGTTTCTGGCGGTAGGTCTGCCAACTCCAAGAGCTCGGTCACCGAAAGCGGGTGCACCCCACTCTCAGAGAGGTTGAAGCGAACGCGGTGTTCGTAAGTGGATTGCCACCGCTCCATGACGAACGGATGGTACTTCACCTTGGAATCCTCCCAGCGACTCGTAGTCGTTCAAGGCTTGAATACGCACGATCGGCCGCCGCGATACCCGCGATAGATCGTGAACGGGATTCAAGGATTTGAAAATTCCCGCTGAAACATCGTATCGCCTCCAAGGTCCCGCTATCTTTTTCGTGCAACGAATGGTTTTTACCCGCACTTGCAAGGACGAATTCATGTCGGACGTCTCGCTCCCCCACGACCTCGCTATCCACGGCGATGCTGGCGGAACGATCATCATGCTGGTGATGGATGGCCTCGGTGGGTCGCCTCATCCCAATACGGGGCGCACCGAGTTGGAATCCGCTGTGACCCCCAACCTCGACGCATTGGCCGAACGCAGTTCTCTGGGCATGCTGGCTCCGGTGGGAAACGGGATCACTCCGGGTAGTGGACCGGGACACCTCGCGCTCTTTGGGTACGATCCCGTCGAATCCATGATTGGGAGGGGGGTGCTGAGCGCCTTGGGCGTTGGGTTCGACCTTCAGCCTGGTGACGTCGCTGCTCGACTCAATATGGCCACCCTCGATGCTGACGGAGTCGTCACGGACCGACGGGCCGGACGGCCTTCGGACGAGGATGGACGGCGCGTGATCGAGACTGTTCTTGGTGCTCTGCGTGCGCCGGACGGGGTGGAAGTGACGCTCGTTCACGAAAAGGAGCATCGTGCGGTGCTCGTACTCCGCGGTGAGGATCTGGGCGCTGAGATCGTCGACACGGATCCGCAGCGAACCGGCCTGTCACCCGTTCCGGCCACCGCCAAGGCACCGGGGGATCCCGCATCGGCACGGACGGCGGATATCATACAAGGAATCCTGGACCAGGTGAGGAAGATCCTGACGGGCGAACCTCGAGCGAACTCGTTCCTCGCGAGAGGGTTCGCGGAGTTCACGCCCTACCCCACCTTCGAGACGCGCTACGGTCTTCGGGCGGTCGCGGTGGCTCGGTATCCCATGTACCGCGGAGTGGCCAGCTTGGTGGGCATGAGCATCGACGGGGTCCCCACCTCGAATCCAGGCACGGTGGAGATCCTCGAACGCCACTTCGGCAACTACGACTTCTACTTCGTCCATTTCAAGGACACCGATTCCCGAGCCCATGATGGTGATTTCGAGGGGAAGGTCGCGGCTATCGAAGAGGTGGACGCCCTACTCCCCCGGATCACTTCGCTCGGTCCCGACGTGCTCATCGTGACCGGGGACCACTCGACCCCGGCGATCTACCGTGAGCATTCTTGGCACCACGTTCCGACGCTCATCGCTTCGCGCTGGGCCCGGCCTTCTGCGGATGCCTTCGGGGAGTCGTCGTGCAGGGGAGGGGATCTGGGCGTAATGCTTGGTAAAGACCTCATGTCGTTGGCTCTCGCGCACGCCGTTCGACTCGACAAGTATGGCGCGTGAGGAACTACCGGGGATTGTTGGCCGATGACCGCGAGGCCCGGATGACGAGCCCTCGATGACGTGGTGCGAGATGATGGACATCGCGATGGATATCCCGTAGTGGACTCGTCAGATGCAGATCTGGACCGCGCGCTTCAGTTCGGCGACGAAGGGGATTGGCCGTCCATGGCTGAGCACTTGCGCGTAGCCCTCGAGGATCGTCCAGACGATCCGGCCGTGTTGTGCTGGCTGGGGGTGGCCGAGCGCGAATTGGGGATGGATGGGATCGCGTACGAGCGCTTCAGGTCCTGCCTGGCTGCCGAGCCCACCGACGCGAATCTCCTTGCGACGGCCGGAAATGGGCTGGCCCGCTTCGACGACCCTGAAGCCGAGTCGGTCCTGCGTTCTGCGACCCTGATGGCTCCGGATCTCGCGTACGCACGGGCCATGTATGGTGCGTATCTGGCTCGCGAGGGGATGAGCGAAGCGGCCCTCGAGGAACTCGAGGCGGCCGTTGGCCTGGCCCCGGAAGACCCAGAGACGCTGACCGAGTGGGGTGTGGCGCTCGCGTTGGCCGGCCGTTTGGATGACGCTGTCGACGCTTTCTACCGAGCCTGTGACGCCGATCCGGAGGACGGTTGGGCTCGTTCCCTCGCGGGGCTGACGCTACTGACTCTGGGCCGAACCGCCGACGCGTTGCCTGATCTGCTACACGCGGCCGATCTCCGGCCTGAGGACATAGAGATCGCTCTGGTTGCTTCTCTGGCCGCCGCAGTCAGTGATGAATTTGATCGCGCATACGAATTGGTCGAGCGAGCGCGCATGAGAGCGATTCCCGGTGATGGGCCAATGGTGGAGGCAGTTTTCGACAAAGTAGAAGAGGGGGCCGAGCCGTCCGGGGCCTTCCTTGCCGAGGAGATCGTTTCGGGTGCATATCGCGAGCGCCTCATGACGCGACCGTAAGAGTACCCGTGGCGCTCTGTGGCGTTGCCCTCGGAGTCCGCTATCTTGGACGCTCCCTCGCGCGGTGCTTCTGACGCCCCTCCCCATCGATGAGCGCCATGCTGTCAATCCCGATCGAGCGATTTACCCTGGACAACGGCCTTCGGGTAAACCTCTCACATGACCCTTCCACCCCGGTTGTCGGGGTTAATCTCTGGTATGGTGTGGGTTCTCGGAATGAGCGCGAGGGAAAGACCGGGTTCGCCCACTTGTTCGAGCACATGATGTTCCAGGGCTCTGAGCACGTGCCCAAGAATCGCCACTTCGAGTTGATCGAAAAGGCTGGAGGATCGCTCAACGCGACCACTTGGTTCGACCGGACCAACTACTTCGAGACCGTCCCGTCACACCACCTCGAACTCGCACTCTGGCTCGAGTCCGACCGTATGGGGTGGATGCTCCCGGCGATGACTCAGGAGAAGCTCGACAACCAACGTGATGTCGTGATGAACGAGAAGCGCCAGCGCCACGACAACCAGCCCTACGGCGACTGGGACGAGTGGATTCAGGGTATGGTTTACCCTGCGTCCCACCCCTATCACCACACCGTGATAGGCTCGATGGAGGATATCGAAGCCGCCACCCTGGACGATGTGGCCGAGTTCTTCCAGACCTACTACGTGCCCAACAACGCGGTTCTGACGGTGTGTGGTGACTTCGGTCGGGAAGAAGCCCTCGTCCTCATCGAGCGACACTTTGGAGGAATCGCGCGGGGTGGAGACATTCCCGTCCTGCCGGGCGATCCGAATCTCGACCCGGTCATCGGGGGGACCGTGCGTGAACGGGTCGAAGCGGATGTGCCTCTCCCCAGAGTTCTCATGGCCTATCGGGTGCCACCCTATACGCATGCGGAGTTCTACGCGGCCGACATCGCGGGTTCGGTGCTGGGATCCGGGCGTGCGTCGCGGCTGTACCGTTCTTTGGTGCGTGAGCAGCGCCTGGCAAAGGACGTCACGAGTTTTGTCTTTCCACTCACATCAGGAGCTGGAATGCTGCTCGTGTGGGCGACAGGCTTCCCCGATGGAGACCCCGATGAGATCGAGGGGGCACTGGTCGCCGAAGTCGAAGGACTCGCGTCCGTGACCGATCAAGAGATTCAGCGTGCGGTGGCGCTCACGGAGACCGGGCTCATAAGGCAGATCGAAAGGGTGGGAGACCGGGCCGACCTCGTGTCGATGTTCGACCAACTGTTCGACGATCCAGAACGGCTGAACAGCGAACTCGAGCGTTTGGGCGCCGTGACGCCCGAGGACGTCTCCACGTTTGTGGGGCGTTTTCTCGGTGACGACAATCGGGCGGTCCTGACTTATGTGCTGGAAACCGGGAAATCCCCGGCTCCGGTTACAACATGAGCGCGCCGTCCCGATCGACGGTTCCGCCAGCCGGGCCGGTCCGTAGCTTCGATTTTCCATCAGTTTCCCGCGGTGCGTTGGACAACGGTCTCAGAATCCGTTCCGTGCAGGTCCCGCGTCTGCCCGTGGTTACGGCGATGATGGTGCTCGACGCGGGAGAGGGACTCCTGGAGGGAGCCCAGGCCGGTCTCGCGGTCCAAACGGGTGACTGCCTTGAGGGCGGTACCGCGAAACGGACGGGGATCGAGTTGGCGGAGGCTCTGGAGTCGATTGGGGCCGGGCTTTCGGTTGGCACGGGATGGGATTCAACGACCGTTTCCCTGTCGTGTATGGCGGACCGACTGGATGAAGCGATGGGACTGCTTTCGGAGGTCCTCCTACAGCCTTCCTTCCCCGAGGATGAGGTCGAGCGGATCCGGGGCCAACGCCTGGCCGCGATACGCCAGCGAGACATGGACCCGGCTGGAGTGGCCACCCTCGCGTCGCGCCGTCTCACGTACGCCGAGGGTGTTCCGTACGGGCGTCCGCTATCCGGAACCGTGGAGTCGGTGGGCCCGTTCACACCGGATTCCGCGTGGGGATTCCTGGAGGCTCGATATCGTCCAGGGGGGTCCGGCTTCGTCGTGGTCGGCGACGTCGATGCCGGGCAGGTGCGTGCGCTGGCGGAGACTCACTTCGGTGACTGGATCGGTGCGGTTGCGCCCCGGCCCGAGATCGCCGCCGAACCCAGAACGCGCGAACGCGGCATCGTGGTGGTTCCTCGGACCGATGCGGTCCAGTCCGAAATACGTATCGGTCACATAGGTCAGCCCCGATCCACACCGCACTACTTCCCGCTCAGAGTTCTCAATACGGTTCTGGGCGGTGCGTTTACGAGTCGGCTCAATCTCAACCTCCGTGAAGAGAACGGGTTCACGTATGGTGTTCGTTCCCGTTTCTTGCTCCGTACAGGGGCCGGACCGTGGTCCGTATCGGCTGCGGTCGGGACGGACGTCACTGCGGACGCGGTGCGCGAAGCCTTGTCCGAGATCACGACTCTGGTCGCCGAGGGGCCGACTGAAGAGGAGGTCAGCGCGGCGAGGGACTACCTCGCGGGAGTTTTCCCCCTTCAGTTGGAGACAACCGGTCAGATCGCATCACAGATCGCCGAGCTGCTCATTTACGATCTGCCGGACAACTATTATTCGGACTATCGAGACCGTATTCGGAGCGTGACGCTCGATGAGGCCCACGAGGCCGCTCGAAGCTGTATCCGTCCGGACGAGATGACGGTCCTGGTCAGTGGCGACGCCGACGAGATCAAAGGCCCCCTGGAGGAACTTGACTGGGCCGCCGTCACGGTCGAGGCCGAATCCTGAACAAGCCGACGCCCGGAAAGATCGACAGCGAGGTTGTTTACGAGGGACGGGTCGTTCACCTGAGTGTGGACACGGTTCGGTTCCCCGATGGGAGCCAAGGCCAGCTCGAGATGATCCGGCACGTTGGGGCGTCGGCGGTGCTGCCCTTCTTGGGCCGGCTTACTGATTCCGACCCGGACGTGCTCCTGATTCGGCAGTATCGGTACGCGTCCGACGGCTACATCTACGAAATTCCCGCAGGTTTACCGATGGGGCCCGAAGAGAGTTGGGAGGAGTGCGCCCGTCGTGAACTCGAAGAAGAAACCGGGATGCGGGCAAAAGAGATGACTCCGCTTACGAGTATCTATACGACGCCCGGGTTTACGGACGAGGTGATCCACCTCTTCCTTGCTACAGACTTGGAATCGGGGGAACCCTCGAGGGATGCGGATGAATTCATTGAAGTGGTAACGATTCCTTTCTCCGAAGCGGTTGAGATGGTCCGGGATGGGCGGATCGTGGATGCGAAGAGCATCGCGACCATCCTCTACGCGGACCGGTTCGTGAGAGGCGGTCAAGGCGGGTAGGTCACACCAGCAAGAGGATGTGTCCCCCATCTGAGATTGAACGTCCCATAAATGGGACGTCCGGACCCGCCGAATAGGCAGAGAATGGGTTATTTTGGCGGACATACGAGTGGCACGGAACGTGCGACGCCAGATGCAAGACGCCGGGATGGGGAAGTGCGCAGCAGCAGGGGGGTCGAAACGTGAAGAACACAGCCGAAATCCAGGTCTTGCCAGGAGGCGGAGCGAAAGAGCATCGCAAGATGCTCGGGCAGTTGGGCGACAGCGATGTGGTCCGTGCCTTCCTAGGTGGGGACGAGCGGGCGTTCGGAGAGTTGGTGAAGCGGTATGATGGACGCCTCCTCAACTTCGTTTATCGCACGGTCGGTGACCGTGAACGGGCGCAGGATCTCGTGCAGGAGACATTCGTCAGGGTGTACCGACACATGCACCGCTTCGACCAGACGAAGAAGTTCTCCACGTGGATCTACACGATCGCAGGAAACTTGGCCAAGAACGAGTTGCGCAATCGTTCTAGGAATCCGTTGGTGCTCTTCCAGACCATTCGGAAGAACTGGGAGGCCGATCACCGGCCACTCGAATGGGAAGACTCGAGCTTCAAGCCCGACGATCTCTTCCGCAAACGGCATCTGAAGGACTTGGTTGAAAAGGCGGTAACCCAACTACCGGAGCATCACCGGATCGTTTTCGTGCTACGCGAACTCGAGGGCAAGACGTACGAAGAGATCGCCGAAATCACGGGGTGTAACTTGGGCACCGTGAAGAGCCGCCTGAATCGGGCGCGCAACAACTTCGCTCGGGTGATCGCTCCCTCGCTCGACTGAGTTTCCAGCGCGCGGCACCACCTCTGCTGCCGTCGCCGAATCGTCTCCCCGTCGGCCGACTGAGTTCGGGAACCTCTCTTCCCATCTTCAGGTACGTCCACTAGAGGGAACACCGCCGGCGGACCCACGTAGTAAGCAGGCTCGTCGGCGTGTGTCGACTGCAAACGCGGCTCACAAACGCGGTCCGAAACGCCGTTTACGAAACCTGGATCAGGAGTCTGCTCTTATATGGATTGCTCGGAATTTTTAAGGCGGTTTTCCGAGTTCTATGACGCTCCCCAAGCGGCCCCGGTGCGACAGGAAGCCGAGGCCCACTTGGCCGTCTGCGAAAAGTGTGTTCGATACCAAGACGTTGTCTCCCGGAGCGTCGCGCTACTACACGTGATGCCCAGGGCAGAGTTCGCCGAGAGTTTTCGGCCGCGGCTCGAGCACCGGTTGTTCCACTTGGACGACGCCGGCGCAGTGACACGGTCGGGCAACGGTTCCGCTGCACCGGCATTTACCGTGCTGGGTATGGCCATTCTGCTCACGGCGGTGGCGTGGACACCGACCATAGGGAGTGACGTTCCGGAGGTGGATCTTCCGCCGATCGTCGTGTCGAGGCCGCCACTGCTCGATCCGGTGCTCGACGCCGATGCGTTCGGACCCACGCCGGTCTCTTCCGGTTTGTTGTCGGGCGGGTTATGGTCGGACACGGAGGATCTTCTTTTCGAGTATTCTCCGATGAGCGAGCGGTCCCGTGGACAACGGGAGCGAGGGGAACGGGTACTCCGAAGAACAGGCCTCGATTGATCGAACCAACTCGTCGCACGCTTCGGCTACGGCCATGAAGAGCCCTCTCCGGAAGGTCCTCCAGGGATCACTGGGCGGGGTTTTCTTTCTTCATGGTGAGGACGAGCATCGAAAAGGAGAAGCCGTCCGGGCGTTGGTAGACGCTCACGTGGACCCGGGCACTCGTGACT
The DNA here is from genome assembly GCA_029941275.1 of Longimicrobiales bacterium. Taxonomy (GTDB): domain Bacteria; phylum Gemmatimonadota; class Gemmatimonadetes; order Longimicrobiales; family Gaopeijiaceae; genus UBA822. The sequence continues at coordinate 22,000 of JAPYQK010000018.1, forward strand.
TCAACTTGGACATCCTCCAAGGGTCTGAAGTGAGTGTCGAGGATCTTGCCCGAATCCTGGCCACCCCTCCCATGATGGCGGACTATAGGGTGGTTGTGGTGCGGGGGGCCGAAGCGTTCGCCGGTGCGGCACGATCCCGGGATCTCATTCTTCGGCTGGTTGAGAGGCCCCCGCCGGATCTCGCCCTGATTCTCTCCGCGCGGATACCCGAGCGCTCCAAGGCCAAGTTCTACCAGACACTGATCAAGCAGGCCCAAGCCATCGAATTCGCCATGATCACGCAAGATGATGTACCTGGGTGGTTGATGGAAGAAGCCAGAGTGCGCTTCGGGACAACGATGGAACCCGACGCTGCGAGGGCGCTCGGCCAGGCGGTCGGGTCGGACCTGGGTATTCTCTCTCGCGAGCTCGAAAAGCTCACAGCGGTCGCCGGAGATGCGGATCGGATCAGTCTCGAGCATGTTCGGGCCGCCGGTACGGTGCTGCCGAAGCAGGACCGCTGGAAATGGTTCGATCTCGTAGGGGAAAGGCGTTTCCCGGAGGCGATTTCTGGTCTCCGAATACTCCTAAACCAAGGTGAGAGAGGTGTGGGCCTCACCGTCGGACTGGCAACCCACCTGTTGCGAATCGGGGTGACCGTCGAGAGCGGGGCGGGGGCGCTCGAAGGAGTGCTTCCCCCTCATCAGAGATGGCTGTCACGCCAGATCGGCACCCAGGCCAAGGTGTGGAATACGGGGGCGATCCGTGCCGCAGTTTTGGGCTTGCTCAGGGTCGATCGTTTGCTAAAGGCGAGTTCACTATCGGATGAGCACCACTTGGAAGAATGGCTTCTCACGATGATGTGCCGGGAAGGGGTGGCGGCGTGATGCGTTATGCAGCTTTGGTCCTCGTGATCGGCGTCGCCCTTCCAGCGAGTGCGCAAGAGAGTTTGGACGTGGTCGAGTCACTGGCTTTGGCCGGCCAAGCTGATGAAGCCCGTACTGCGTTGTCATCTTGGTGGGAAGATCAGCGGTTGCGATCGAGCCGGCGTGAACGCCAAAATGGCCTTTGGTTGCGGGCGATTCTTACCGTAGATCCCCGCCTGGCGGGCCTCGATTTCCAACGTCTGGTGTTGGAGTACCCCGGCGGTCCGTACTCCGATGAGGCGTTGTTCCGTCTGGGTCTTATATCCGCCGCATCGGAGGATCTTCCGCGCGCAGCGGGTTATTTCCGCACACTCGTGACGGATTACCCGAGGAGTGGGCAGCGTCGACTGGCACAAGATTGGCTCGCGGAGCATTGGGTCGCGATCGAGGAAGCGGAAGCCGCGCTGGCCGTAGTCACGGACCGTGAGGAGGACGCTCTGGAATCGGGGGTAGACGCCGTGCAACCCGAAGTCGACACGGCGGAATTCGCTCTCGACGCCACCGAACCCGAGGTCGACGCAGTGGAACCCGAAGTGGTCGCCAGGCGACCAGCGGTCATCCCAGACCGCGCCGAAGATCCGAACGCCCGGTATGCTGTCCAGGCAGGGGCGTTCGAGAGCGAGGAACGCGCCAGAAACTTGCTGGCATCGGTCAACGCCTCCGGCTTCCGTGCGAGGATGGTTCGTGTCGTGGGGAGCCCGTTGGTGCGCGTCAGGATTGGTGCGTTTCTTGATCGT
>JAPYQK010000019.1:0-10045 GCA_029941275.1 Longimicrobiales bacterium
AGTCGGACCTCACCATGCGCGGCGAGCACTACAGTGAACATGAGTTCGAGAGCGGATCACTCGTGATCCATCCCCACGAGATGACCGAGGGGCTCACGATTGACGAGATTTCCGACGCACCCTTCCGGGAGCAGTGGATGAAGAGGGGGGTGGAGGTCTTCGCTCCCTTGGAGGCGATCTGAAGGGCAGTCCGAAGCAACGATCTGAGGGGCAATCTGGAGAGACGATCCGAAGAGACAATCTGTCGGAAACCACCTAAAACGACCGCACAGGAAGTCCTTTGAACCATGACACCTGACGTGATTCCCCCAGACGATCGCCGAGCCTTCGTCATCTTCAATCCCGCTTCCGGGCGTGGAGGAGGTGCCAAGAGAGTGGGCCGATTCCTCTCGTTGCTCGAGAAGGACATGCCCGGCTTCAAGCACGCCGGGACGTCGCGCGCTGGTGAGGAGAGTGTCCTCGCGGACCAGGCGATGGCCGAAGGGTTCAACGTCATCGTGGCGGTGGGAGGGGACGGGACGTGGAGCAACGTCGCTGACCGGGTCGTGGTTTCCGGCAGAAAGGACGTGGCTCTCGGGCTTCTCGCTTCCGGCACGGGCAACGACTTCGGACGCAACTTCGGTATGTCCATGCGCAGCCCCGACGTCGCAGTCCGCACGCTCGCCGGCGGAGTCGTCCGCAATGTGGACGTGGGGCGGGTCGTCTCGAAAGGAACACCGGTCAGGGACCTGGGCGGCTCATCCGACGCGTCGTCGGCCCAGCCATCGACAGGACGCCACTTCCTCAATCTGGTCGGATTCGGATTCGATGTCGCGGTCATCGAAGACACTGCCGGAGCGCGGTTTCTGCGCGGTGCGTTGCTCTACAAAGTTACCGCGCTGAAGAATCTCTTTTCCTACGAGGGCGTCCCATTGGTCCTCGAGGGTGAAGGAAAAACGGTGGACGGCGAGCAACTCATGCTGACGATCTCCAGCTCACCCTATTTTGGCGGTGGTTTCTTGATCGCCCCCGACGCGAAGCTCGACGACGGGATGTTGCACGCCTGCGCCATTGGAAACACACCGCCCTTCACTCGGCTGAGCCTCTTCAACGCTGCGCCGAAAGGGAAGCACGTCCTCTCGCCACACGTCGAGATGCGCGAGGGTTCCCGTTTCTCGGTACGCTTTTCAGCGCCGCCAAAATATGAGGTCGACGGGGAACTCTGGCTGGCCGAGGGCACTGAGGTCATCGTCGAAGCGGTTCCTCAGGCGCTCCGGGTGATTGTCCCAGGCTAATACCGTTTGGCCCGTCAGCTACCGGACCGGCCGTCGGCCGTGAGGGTCCCCCCGACGAGTACCCAACGCTCGTCGGCAAGCAGCTCCGCATCGTGTTCGTCGTGACTAACGAGCACCATGGGCGTTCCATTGTCTCGGACAAATCCTCGCACCATGGCCGCGATTTCGGAGCGAAGGGGCCGATCGAGGGCCGAGAAGGGTTCGTCCAGCAGTAGCAGCCGAGGGCCCGAGAGAAGCGCGCGCCCCAGCGCCACCCTCTGTCGCTCTCCTCCCGAGAGAAACCGGGGTCGTCGGTCGAGTAGGTCCGTGAGGAACAGGGATTTCGCCATTCGCTCGACCTCCGACGTGTCGGCTCCGGCGTAACCGAGATTCTCCCGCAACGAGAGATGGGGAAAAAGCAGTGCGTCCTGCGGCACCCACCCTACACGCCGTTCCCACGGCGGCTTCGCGACGTCGGAACTGGAGTCGAGCCAGACCTCCTCACCAAAGCTCACACGGCCCTCCGCTTTCGGCTCGAGGCCGGCCAAAGCACGCAGGAGGGTGCTCTTCCCGGATCCGGACGGACCCAGTATCGCCACGTGGTCGCATTCAGGCCGCCAGTCCACGTCGAGGTCGATGGCATCCAGGGGAACGTGTATTTGAACGTGAAGCCCCGAGCCCGAGCCCCCCTCAGCGTCCATGGTGGTCCTCCATTCTGCGACGCTGCCACCTCGACAGTCCCTCGAAGCCAAGGAGGGCCACCAGCGACAACAGCACGCTTGCGACCACCAGAATCCAAGTTGAGGATCGGCCGGAGGGCGACTCCAACAACGAATAGACCGCAAGGGCGATCGTGCGGGTTTCGCCTTCCATGTTCCCGGCGAGCACCACCGTCGCCCCGAACTCCCCGAGCGAACGTGCGAACGCAAGCACGGCCCCGGCCGCGATCCCGGGCAAAGCCAACGGGAGAGAAATTCTCCGGAACGTGGGCGCCTTCGGCACACCGAGGGTCCAGGAGACCTCTTCAAAACGGCGGTCCACAGTATCGAAAACGGCCCGGATAGCCATGACGTAGAGAGGAAAACCCACCACCAACGCAGCCAAGGTCGCACCCAGGAGCGTAAACGGAATGGATAAACCCATCGCGGAGAGCCATCCTCCGAGCACGGACTCCCGACCCAACACCGTCAGGAGCAGAAAGCCGGTGACGACCGGGGGGACGACCAACGGCGCCATGACGATCATCGAAACAAAGCTCTTTCCGATAAAGTCCCGCCGGGCCAACAACCATCCCATACTAACGGCAGGAATCAATCCCAAGAGAACGGCGCTGAACGCGACGATCAGGGACAATCGGACTGCTGACCACGGGTCCAGGCCCGTGGACCCCTCGGACGAGGATCGTTGAGCAGGCGAAGACGGCCGATCCAATCCGGGCGCGGGGATCGGCCCAGACGGGCTGCCGGCGACGCCAGGCCCAAATCCCGATGCGTCGAGCAGAGCCAGCGTTTCCGCTCCCCTCAAGAAGTCCAGGAAGGCCCGTGCAGTCTCAGGATACTCGGTGCGCGTGGTGGCCGCAGCCGGATACGAAGGGGAGGGGGAGCCCGCTTCGTCAAACGCGAAAGCGATGCGCACGCGGTCCTCCACCAACGCGTCGGTGCGGTAAACGATACCACCGTCCGCCTCACCCCTGGCAACCCATTCGAGCGTACCCCGGACAGTGCCACCACGAACGACTCGTGGTTGTACCTGGGGCCAGACGCCGACGCTCTCCAGCGCCGCCCTAGCGTATCGGCCCGCGGGGACGTTCTCTCCGGCCAAGGCGACGCGCTCAAGGTCGGCTGTGGCAAGCGAACGAGGGCCTGTTGGGGAATCAGACGCACCGCTGGGCACCACGAACACCAGTTGATTGGTCGCCACGACTCGTATGGACGCCGGGTCCACTCCGCCCCCGTCACCGAGCCATCGCATCCACGCTTCGTCGGCCGAAATGAAGACGTCGGCCGGTGCACCGCTGAGAATCTGCGGAGCCAGACGGGACGTGGCGTCGAAGCTGAAGCGGATGGGCTCCCCCCCCGCTGCTTCCCAAGCTCGGGCCACAACAGGCAAGACGTCCTGGAGGCTTGAGGCCGCCATCACGACCAATCCTGGAGTTGGTCGCTGTGGGCCCCGCTCAGATCCGAGGTCGGTCTGCAAGGTCGGGACTACAGGCCCCGTCACTCGCGCCCTGGCCGCCCTCGCGGATTGAGCCATGAACAACTGGACAGCAACTACCCCGAGAAGCCATTTTTTAGATCGGAAGACTGACAAGCGACAACCCGTTCGTAGGTCCCCGGCGAGGTCGGTTCCACGGGCCACGCAAGGGGAGTCGTCCATAGGGAGTCGCCCAGGTTAGGCATTGGCCCGGATGCCGGCAAGGAGGGTGCGAGAGACATGCAACTTAAACCATACGAGCCAAGGAAGCGCACTTGTTACGACGCGCCGCTCTTTATCAAGGAAGGCGGCGTTATCCAGGTGGAGGTGATATCGACGCCTCTCCGGGATGGGGACGGGACCGTAACAGGAGTTGTCGACGCGATTACGGTAGGGGACGACGGTGAGTCCCGGGCCGCTCCGACGGACAAAACCGGCGACGCATCCTGAACATCGCCGAGGTCGTAATCGACGCGCGTACCTATGAGCTGGACTCGTTCGGGCACGTCAACCATGCGGTCCATGTCAACTATTTCGAGGAAGCCCGCTTCCACGTCTTGAAGCGCTGCGGCTTCACGTATGACGAGCTCGCGCGACGCGGGTGGGCGATCCATGTTACCCGAGTCGAGGTCGACTATTTGAGCGAAGTGCTCCTCGGAGATCGACTACGGATCAGGACCTGGTCGGAGGGCTTCAGCCGGGCGAGTATGGTGATACTCCAGGAAGCCAGGCGAGACCCGCGCGATGGAGAGACCGAGTCCACGGTGGTGGCTCGCGCCCGTGTCGTGGCTGTTTGGATCGGAGAGAACGGTCGTCCGATTCGGGTTCCGTCCGAGGCCAGGGACGCGTTCGAAAGCCTGGGCGCGCCCTAGTCGCCACCGAAGATGGGCATATCGTGATCGACGTTCCGGGTTGAAGAACTGACTCTGGGTTGAAAGAAGCGATGCTGTTGATAGACGCTGGGTTCATGACCGAAAGGGACCGTGAAGAATTGGGGGGATCACGAAGGCATGGATGATCGTGAACATCTTAAAGAGCTGCTTCTAGAGCGCTCTGTTCGGCTCGGAGACTTTACGCTCTCGAGCGGAGCCAAGTCACCGTACTATGTCGACGCCCGACGAACGACCATGACCGCCGAGGGCCAACGGCTCACAGGCAGAATCGCGTACGACTTGATCGATGCGGCCGACTGGGACGTAACGCACGTAGGCGGATTAACGCTCGGCGCCGACCCCGTCACTTACGCGATCGCGCACCACAGCACCTCCCGTGATCGGGTGCTCGATGGCTTCACGGTCCGCAAAGAACCCAAGGGGCACGGAACCGGTCAGCAAATCGAGGGAGGCCTTCCGGAAGACGCCCGGGTGGTCATCGTCGAGGACGCCGTAACGAGTGGTGGGAGTGCGATCCGCGCGATCGAGGCGGTTCGCCAGCACGGTGCGACCGTCGCAGGTGTGCTTTGCCTCGTCGATCGTGAAGAAGGGGGGCGAGCCAAGCTGCAAGAACTCGGGGTTCCCCTCCTCGCAGCGTTTACGGGGCCGGAGCTGCTCGGGGCCGCGAGGGCGGCGGCCGGAGCTTGAGGCCCTGATCGGCGAGTCCCGAAGAGCCACTCTCCGCGTGTGCGCCGGCCCCGGACTCCCCGCCTCGTAAATCGGGTACGATCGTTCGGTTGAGACTATCGTCAACGGGTAACTGTTGGGAGTTACAACTTCTTTCTTTACCCGAGCCCCAGAGCCTCTCGAAGCTGGGCGGCGGTCATGTCGGTGACATACACGGCCGAGCCCTGGTCGAATTCTCTAGCCCGCTCGAGAGACCCGACCACTACGGGGTCGAAGCCGGCGTCCACCACCAGGGCCGCCACGGTCCTCAGGGCATCCTGGTCGTCTCCGGCGATTGGAATCCCCACCTTCTCTCCGTCACGATGAGCCTCGCTATCGACCGACCTGTAGCCGATCGCATTGAAAGCGCGAACGAGACGGACGCCCGGGAAAAATTCGGCTGATGCGACTCCGGCTCCCTTGGCCAGCGCCTCGGTAGCCATGGGGCCGTCGCGCCGGGGATATGGGTTTCCACAGTCGATAACGATTTTTCCCTGCATCAAGCGTGAGTAGTCACTGCCCACCTGTGGGGTTGCTGCGTAAGGCACCGCCACGAGCACCACCTCGCCGAACTCGGCTGCCTCCGCCGGGAGGCCGGCCCGCGCTTTGGGGCCCGCCCGTTCGACCAACTCCGTCAGTTCTTCCGGATGGCGAGATGCGAAAAGAATTTCATGTCCGGCCTTCGCCCATTGGAGGCCGACCGCCCCACCGATGTTTCCGGACCCGATGATACCGATCCTCATTGGGGCCTGCGCCGCCCCACTCGCGCCGAAAGCTTCAGGAAAAAGCGCGGGCGCAAGAACCAAACCCGTCGCGGTGGCTCCCACCCTTCGAAGAAAAGCACGACGTGAATGTTCGGCTTGGGCTCTTGTGTCGGGTTGCGTCATTTTACCCTCCCCACAGGGACCTTCAAGTTGACTATGCCAGCAGAGCAAAGGTGTCGACGGTGGAGCAAGCACGCCGCCGACATTTACGCGGTCCAAATCAGTCGAGCAACCGCAACGGCATGACTAGGCAAAGGTAGTCCTCCGCTTCTTCACCCTCGGGGGCGACCGGTTCGATCGTAGTTGCTCGCTCCGGAGCCTTAAAAGTGAGTTTTACCTCATCGGTGGACATGTATTTCAGTACCTCGAGCAAATACGCCGCATTAAATCCGATCTCTATTCCTTCTCCCTCATAGGACAACTCTAGTTCGTCCTCTCCTTCGCCGAGGTCCGGGGTCAGAACCGTGAGCTGAACACGATCCGACTCGAACGCCATGCGAATTCTGTGGGTCTGGTCACTCGCTACCACGGCCATCCGGCGCACCGCAGAGGCCAAAGCGTTCTTATCGACGATCGCAAATTTATCGTTGTCCTTTGGAATGACTTGCTCGTAGTTGGGATAAGTCCCATCGATGAGTCGCGTATAAACCTCCGTACCGTCCGCGCGAAATCCTAGATGATTCCCGCTCTTCGCGACTTCGAGGGTCTCCTTGCTCCCGAACAACCGTTGTACTTGCTGAAGCGCCATGGGCGGGACGATAAAATCCGCACTTGGAGCTGTTGAAGAACCGGCGGCGACACCCTTTCGAGCCAAGCGCGCCCCGTTGGTGGCGACCATTCTCATGTGCCCATCCCTCAGTTCCCACAGCACCCCATTCAAGATGGGCCTGCTCTCCTCAGCAGAAACCGCAAACGAAGTGTTCTTGATCAAGCCGTGAAGGTCAGCGCCCTTTACGCTCCAGCCCTGCTCGAAGTCGACTTCAGGTAAAGTCGGGAACAAATCACTCGGAAGACCATTGAGTTTGATGTGGCTCTTTTCGCACCTCAGTTCGACCTGATCACCTCGTGTTGTCAATTCCACGGGTTGCTCCGGAAACTCACGCACGATTTCCTGGAGTTTCTTTCCTGGAGCCGTGATACTCCCTTGTTCCTTCACTTCGGCAGGTACCCACACACGAACAGCTACATCCAAATCGGTGCCACTCATCCATATCCCGTCTTGCCCTGCTTCAAAAAGGATGTTCGAGAGAACGGGTAGCGTGGTTTTAGTGGGGATGCTGGCTGAAACGGCCGCAAGTCCAGTATGTAGGTTTTTTCGAGTGATCAAACAATTCATCGAGCCTCCACGGCGTCGGAGCGCAATTAGTTTTGAACAGCGTCTAAATAAAAAGAAGTACTATATTCTAAAAACTTAGTAGTAGTAGAGAGTGTAGAAATGTTGGGAAGTCGACTTTTCCCTTTGCTGGTGTGACATCCCGGGCAATCACCCCGATGTGGAAAACGGGGAATACCCGCTTGTCCGTACGTGGATGTGGAATCAGCGTCTGATTTCCAAAAGTTCTCCACCGACTTTTCCACATGCCACCCATGGTCAATTGAGGGACCTGTTCGCAATCTCGTCACGTACCCCCTCGACCGTTTGACGGAACTCCGGGTCCTCGTCCATCGCGACTTCGATCTTGCGGATGGAGTGGATTACCGTCGAGTGATCTCTGTTTCCGAAGAGCCGACCGATGTGCACGAGAGAGAAGTCCAATAGATCTCTAATCAGGTACATGGCGACCTGGCGAGGGACCGTCAAGTCCTTGGTCCTCCGCTTCGAACTGAGAGCTTCATCGCGGACCTGCCACCGTTCGGCGACCACCTTCCGGATGTGTTCAGCGGTCAGGGCGGAGGCACTGCTGGCAGAGCCGCTGCCGAAACTACCATGGAGTGCTTTCCGAGCCAGATCCACGGAGATTTCCTGATTGGTGATGGATGAGTACGCCAACAACTTGATGATAGCGCCCTCGAGTTCGCGCACGGAAGACGTACAGAATCGGGCGATGAAATCCATCACGTCATGGGAGACCATGAGGCCGTCGTCCGCGGCCTTTTTTCGCAGGATGGCGACCCGGGTTTCGAAATTGGGAGATTGGATGTCCGCGACCAACCCCCACTCGAACCTCGAGACCAGTCTCTCCTCCAGGCCGGGGATTTCCTTTGGGGGCCGATCACTCGTCAGGACGATTTGCTTTCGTGCGTCGTACAGGGCGTTGAACGTATGGAAGAACTCTTCCTGGGTAGCCTCTTTGCCCTCGAGGAATTGGATGTCGTCGACGAGCAGTAAGTCCATGCGCCGGTACCAGCCACGGAATTCAGCTGTGGTCCCTTGCTGAATTGCGGTAACGAGGTCGTTGGTGAACTGTTCGGTGGGGACGTATGCGATCCGCATGGAGGGGTTGGCCTGAAGCACGGCGTGCCCAATCGCGTGCATCAGGTGGGTTTTTCCCAGACCCACTCCCCCATAGAGGAAAAGCGGGTTGTACATGATGGCGGGTTTATCGGCAACGGCGTGACACGCGGCGGAAGCCAGTTGATTGTTGTTACCCACAACGAACCGTTCGAAGGCGTAGCGCTCGTTCAAAGAGGGCCGGGGATAGACCTGAGCAGAACCAGCCATCTGATGTGGGTGCCCGACCGCTTGCGGGGTGACTTCGACGGTTGGCATCGGGGTCGTCCCTACGGGGTCCTCCACGCATTGAAACGAGAGAGCCATGGGGCGACCCAGGATCTGCTGAATCACGTCGGAGAGGAGCGGTCCGAATCTGACACCGACCCATTCGACATGGAATTCGCTCGGCACCTCGACCAGAATTTCGGATTCGGTGACACCGATGGCCGCAGTGCCGGCGAGCCACGTCTCGTACGTCTGTCCGTGAAGTCGATCTCGGGTCGCCTCAAGGACCCGCGACCAGAGTTCGTCGGCCGTAAACTCCATGCGCTCCTATGGTGAGCATTGACGCTCGCTGACGTAACCGGGATATGCGGCTCCAGACGCTAGATTACGGATGTGGAAAAGTCAATTTGTCGCCCGGATTGGCTGGGTTCAGCCAAATGCCCTCACCTTGACCCGTACTCTCACACTCGGATATCTTACCGTGCTCTATACCTGCGCGGCCCAAAAGGAAGTGGCCGTGGAACAACGACACAGAAGGCAGTGACGTTATGAAGCCTACATACAGGCCACGAAATCGGAAGCGTGTGAACAAACACGGTTTCCGGGAACGCATGAAGACCCGCGGGGGCAGAAAGACCCTCGCACGGAGGCGAGCCCGGGGGCGGGCCCGGCTCGTGGTGAAGATCGGCTCGAAATAGTCGAGTGATGGCAGCCCATTCGGCTGCGGGTCGGGGAGAAGGGGGATTCCGCTTGCCTCGCTCGGGGCGGATTCACAAGACGAAAGACATTCGATCCCTTCTGAGGCATGGAGCAAGGAGGAAGACGCCCAGCTTGGACGTCTTCTTTTTGTCTTCATCCGTGTTGCGTAGCCGTTGGGGCATGATCGTGCCCAAACACCGGCACTCCATCGTGGAAAGAAACCGGGTAAAAAGACGTCTACGTGAGATTGGCCGGATCCATGTGCTGCCGAGACTAAGAGAGAAGGGGATGGCCTTGGACGTGTTGGTGAGAGCCCGACCAGAAGCTTATGGGGTCGGGTTCCGTAGTCTGAGGGATGAACTCCAAAAGATGACGGAGGAATTGTGTTAACACGCGTGATGGTCCAAACCATCCGCTTTTATCAACGGGCCGTGTCTCCGCTCACGGGGCCCTCTTGCCGTTTTACGCCCACGTGTTCCGAGTACGCCGCGGGGGCGATCGAACGGTTCGGACCACTTCAGGGCGGTTGGCTTGCGTTCAGGCGTATTCTCCGGTGTCATCCGTTCGGCGGGCAGGGATATGATCCGATTCCGGAGAATGTGGTGAACGAATATACCGTGGGGGAACCCGGCCTAAGTGGTACCTTTTCCGAGGAGCACAATACCTTCGTCGGGGACGGGCCTTCACTAGAGGAAGGACGCTAGATGCGTCAAGAATTTCGGTTCCTGCTAGCAATCTCTCTGATGATCGTAGTCCTGGTGATGACGAACATCTTGTTTCCGCCCATTCCGCCGGAAGAGCCGAGTGGGCCGGGCGGCGCAGCGGGGGGTGAGCCGGCGGGACAGCTCGGCGACCCGTCCGTCACCGGCACAGCCACCA
>JAPYQK010000019.1:10145-22841 GCA_029941275.1 Longimicrobiales bacterium
GATTTTCTTGGAGTACACGAGGCGCGCGCCTGATTTCAGCGCAGTTGCTCGAGTTCGCGTCGTTCGATGAAGGAAGTGAGGAGCTCCCGGCGGAGTTGATTGTTGCGGAAAGTGGCGGGGCGTTGGCCATGAAACTTCGGGTCGACGCCGGGGAGCTCGATCTCGGCGCGGAAATGTTCGAGGTCGAGCCAGCGGAGGGACTCCGACTCAACGAAGGAGGCGGGCCCGAGACGCTGACGTTCCGATATCGGGACCCTCGCGGCCTTACGGTTCAGGCCGCCTACACATTCGATCCGTCCTCCTATCTCATCAACCTTCAAGTTCAGGTTGTAGGTGTGGATCGTCCCTTGTTGGTCACGAGCCTGGGTTCCGGTCTCGCGTACAATGAGAGGAATCGCAGGGAAGAGTCGACCGTGATGGGGTACGTGGTGAACCACCTGCGGGAGGGGATTAGCGACGAGAGACTCAGCCAAGTCGACGAGGAGCAGATAGAGGAAGGACCGCTGCTTTGGGGGGCGCTCAAGAGTAAATATTTCATCTTTGCCATGATGCCCGGAAGTGAGGGCAGCGAGCAATATCTGGGGGGGCTGACAGCGACTCCGGCCCCAGGCGACGATCAGGCTGCGATAGCGGTGTCCCAGACCGTGGGCAACGAGGGCGGGGTGGAGTACCGGATCTTTGTCGGGCCACAGGAACGCGATTTACTGACTGCGTTTGAAAACGAGTTGGAAGAAGCGAACCCCTACGGATATCGGTGGATGCGCCCCGTCGTCCGGCCCGTCGTGTCGGTTGTGTTGACGATTCTGAACTTTCTATACGCCAATCTGAACGTCGGGTACGGTTGGGTGCTCATCATCTTCGGTGTGATGATGCGGGTCATTCTGTTCCCGCTGAACCAGAAGGCGATGCGGGCGCAAATGCGCAACATGGCGGTGCAGCCGCTGCTTCAGGAGATCCAGAAGAAGTATAAGGACCATCCGGAGAAGCTCCAGAAGGAGATGATGAAGCTGTACAAAGAGCACGGCTTCAATCCCTTGGCTGGATGCTTGCCGATGCTCCTGCCGTGGCCCGTGTTGATCACGCTGTTCTTCGTGTTCCGAAACACGATTCAACTGAGAGGCGAGAGCTTCTTGTGGCTGCCAAATCTGTCGGCCGCAGACCCCCTCTACATCCTCCCGGTTCTGTTAGGTATCTCGATGTTCCTCATGCAGTGGATATCGGTCCGCTCCATGCCCGAACCCAACCCGCAGATGAAGATGATGATGTGGATCATGCCCATCATGATGACGTTCATCTTCTTCAACTTCGCGTCCGGCCTGAACCTCTACTACGCGACCGCTAATGTCGCGACGATTCCCCAGCAGTACCTGATTGCCAAAGAGCGCAAGGCGCTCAGAGATAAGACGCCGGTCCAGAAACCCGCTACCAGCGGTGACTGACGAGGCATCCCGCCGGCTTCCCGAGCTGGCGGTGGACACGATCGCGGCTTTAGCCACTGCCGCCGGGCCGAGCGCCATCGCACTGGTGCGGATGTCTGGGCCCGGGGCCCTCGAGATCCTTCGTGCACTCAACCACGGTGAAGACGCGCCCCCGGCGCGCGTGACCACTGTCTGCTCCCTGATGGATGGCCACGGCGGAGGCCTCCTGGACCGGGCGCTCGTGACGGTGTTCCCCGAGCCGGAGAGTTACACAGGCGAGGACATGGTCGAGATCTCCTGCCACGGCGGATGGCTGGTTCCGCGACTGGTCCTCGACGCTTGCTTGGCGTTGGGGGCTCGTTTGGCAGAGCCAGGTGAGTTCACACGCCGGGCGGTTCTACATGGGAAGATGGACCTGGTGCAAGCAGAAGCCGTGCTCGATCTGATCGAGGGGCGGAGCAAGGCGCAGCACGATGCGGCCCTCTTCCAGATGGAGCGCGGTCTGAGCCGAAGGATCTCGCAGTTGCGTGCGCAACTCGTGACGCTCGAGGCCTATCTCGCCCATCACATCGATTTTCCGGAGGGGGATGCGGCGCCCGTGCCGGTGGAGGGTGTTTCCGCGGCCGCTCTGGAGCTTCGGGACGCCCTTGAAGAACTGCTCGCGACCGCGCCGGAGGGGGAACTGCTGAGGGAGGGGGCGCTGACTGTACTCGCCGGTCCGCCCAACAGTGGAAAGTCCAGCCTCTACAACACACTACTCGGAGAGGAGCGGGCCATCGTCACCGCAGTGCCGGGCACGACGCGAGATGCTCTCGAGTCTGTGATCTCGGTCGGGGGTTTCCCGTTCCGATTGGTCGATACGGCGGGGCTCCGCGATTCGGAGGACCGCGTCGAGGAAATGGGTATTGAGGTCGCGCGCCGGTACCTCGGTGCGGCCGACCTGGTGCTTTTTTGCGTGGAGTGCGGGGCTGAGATCGGGTCTGCTGAGCGTGAATTTTTAGCGGAGTTGGGGGACGTGCCTTGTGTTCTCTTGAGGACGAAGGCTGATTTGGTATCGGCCAGTGGCGCCCCTGACGGGCCTGACAGTGGAGCAAGCGGCGGTCCGGACGGGGGAGCCCGCGCCGATCAGCCAGATGGGTCGCCGGTCGCCGGGGAGCTCCGTCACCCGGTTGTACCGGAGACCGTGGATCTCTCGGTGGTGGACGGGACGGGGTTGGCCCGTCTTCAAGCCATACTCCCCGAAATGGTCTATGGCGGACTGCTTCGCACTGGCGTATCCGTGCCGGCCCTCACCCGGGCCCGTCAGTCTGAAGCTGTGAGAAATGCTCGTGATCACGTGGTAGCGTTCGTAGAGGCGCTGGCAGTGGGGACACCCGTTGAAGTGGCGTCTGCTCTACTCCGGCCGGCCGAGACCGCGCTAGAGGAGTTGCTCGGATTGATTTCGACCGACGAGATTCTGGATCGGGTCTTCCGCGAGTTCTGTATTGGCAAGTAGACTTTGAGTATGAGTGATTCAGAATCTGGGCAGCGGCAGCGAGGCTTTCGAGTCCGGGGACGGGTGCAAGGTGTCGGCTTCCGGTGGTGGACGCACCGCAAAGCGTCGGGTCTGGGTCTACGCGGGACGGTCGGCAACTGCGCCGATGGCACGGTCGAAGTCCACGCGGCTGGAGACGTCGAGGCATTAGAGACGCTCGCGGACGGACTGCGGCAAGGTCCGGTGATTGCTCGGGTCGATGGAGTGGCGGAGGTTCGGTCGGACATGAGTCTCCCAGCCCGTTTCGAGATCGTTTAGTCGTTCTGACTACCTTGCTGTGGATACACTCAGATGATGCTTGACGGAGACGGAGACATCGACCGACGGTACGACGTGATCATCGTCGGCGGTGGCCACGCAGGATCCGAGGCTGCGTCAGCGGCAGCGCGAATCGGGGCTCGAACCTTGTTGATCACCCCCGATCTGGTCCGCGTTGGGCAAATGAGCTGCAACCCGGCGATTGGCGGAGTGGCCAAGGGCGTGGTGGCCCGCGAAGTTGATGCTCTCGGCGGGATCATGGGGCGGGCGACCGACGCCGCACGGATTCAGTTCCGCATGCTCAACCGCTCGAAAGGGCCGGCGGTTTGGAGCCCCCGGGCGCAGTGTGACCGAGCGCTTTACCCGATGGGTGTTCGAAAGGCGCTCGACGAGCTTGCCAAGCTGACTCTCTACGAAGACATGGTAACGGGCCTGCTCATGGAGGATGGCCGGGCCGTTGGGGTGCAGACCGGTCGGGGCCACCAGTTCCGGGCGAACGCGGTCGTGGTTACAGCGGGGACCTTCCTCCGGGGCCGGATCCATATTGGGGGCGACAAGAGTGTGGGAGCGGGCCGGGTGGGGGAGGCGCCGTCGATCGAGTTGGCCGAGGAACTGGAGGCCCGCGGGCTCGAGATCGCCCGCTTCAAGACGGGCACTCCTCCCCGCATCGATGGCCGAACCATCGACTTTGCGCGCACCGAGCGGCAGGACGGCGACCCGTATGATTTTCGATTTTCATCCTACGTAAGGGAGAAGATTCCCGAGCAGCGACCCTGCTGGATCACTTGGACCGGGCAGGAGCTTCGCGACGTAGTCGAGCGCAATTTGGATCGCAGTGCGCTCTTCGGCGGTGAGATCTCCGGACGGGGGCCCCGCTACTGTCCGTCGATCGAGGACAAAATCGTGCGTTTTCCAGACGCTCCACGCCACCAGGTCTTTCTGGAGCCGGAGGGGCTGGAGAGCACCGAGTTCTACGTGAACGGTCTCTCGACATCGCTGCCCGCCGATGTCCAGGTGGAGTTCCTCCACACCGTTCCGGGTCTCGAGCACGTGGAGGTGACCAAGGTCGGATACGCCATCGAATACGACTACTTCCCACCGCATCAACTGAGACACACGCTGGAAGTGAGGGCGCTGCCAGGCCTTTATTTTGCTGGCCAGATCAACGGGACCACCGGATATGAAGAGGCGGCCGGTCAGGGATTGGTTGCGGGCGCCAACGCGGCACTGAAGGTGCTCGGTCGGGGGCCGTTTGTGTTGGAGCGGGACGAGGCCTACATCGGCGTCCTGGTAGACGACCTGATCACGAAAGGGACGGACGAGCCCTACCGTTTGTTCACGTCCCGCGCCGAGTTCAGACTCTTGCTTCGTCAGGACAACGCGAGCCGAAGGCTTGGTGCTCGTGCGAGAGATGCCGGTCTACTGACTGCGGCCCAGAGTGAGGCACTGGCGGTCCTCCAAGAGAGCGAAGCACGCATTCGTCAGTGGTTCGTCGATGCGGTGATCCCACCGGCGAGCGCAAATCCGATGTTGGCGGAGTGCGGAAGCAGCCCGGTGCACCAATCGGTCCGCGCATCCGATTTGTTAAAGCGCCCGGAGGTCGCCGCGAGCAACCTCGCGATCGCCGGGGGAGCGCCGTTCGACCTCTCCGAAGACGTCGACGCGCTTGCGGCGGTCGAGATCGAAATCAAATACGAGGGATACGTCCGGCGGGAAGCGGAGCGAGCAAGAAACCTACGGAGACAAGCTGACTTTCAACTCCCCAGTGAACTCCCTTACGAGGGACTGCTGAGCCTCTCATCCGAGGCGAGGGAGAAGCTGGCGCAGGTGCGTCCGTCCTCGCTTGCGCAGGCGGGCCGAATACCCGGTGTGTCTCCGGCGGATCTACAGAGCCTTATTCTGGAAGTCCGGCGTTGGCGGCGCAGTAACGCGACGGAAAACACGGCGAACAGCCGGGCATGAAGGCCGCGATCTGGGAGAGAAGGACCTGGCTTGCAGTCTTGGGTCCGCGCCGTAGGGAATCCGCACGTGAGTCCGGCACACTCTATATAAAGGCGATCATTTGACGATGCCGGCCTGTTTCATGTGAAACAGGCGAAGAGGAGCCGGTGAAGCCAGGTCTCTTTCAGGCGACGGTGTTTCACGTGAAACACCTTTTTAGACTCGGGTGAAAACGGGGCCCACTAGCCCACGCTAGTTCGGGACCAACACTTGCCTGAGCGTGCCAGCTTCGGTCGAGCTGTCGAGATTGAAGTCCCAAACGGTAGGGCCCACAAGGATCACGGCGTCGTCCACTCGCTCCCAAGCGGCCCGGATTGGAGCGCCCACCAATGGCATGAGGACCACCTCGGGTCCGTCGACTGTGAGTCTCCCGCTTTCACTGCTGGACTGGCCGTACCCCTCCAAAATGGCGGTGTAACGGCCTGAAGGTTGGACGGAAATCTAAAGGTCGCTCCCAGCGCGACCAGGTCCGCGATCACTTCCGTATTCGCCACACTCGTCACCACCATCGATTCGGCCAACCAGTCCCCCACCATGAAGCTCGGGTCGTACTCGAGATCCACATCGGGATCTGGATCTAAGTCCGGGTCGGTCGTTCCGCCTCCACAGCCCAGGACGCCAAGAAGGACCAGGCCGGCGAACAGTGGTAGCCGCCGCCCTCGTGAAAATCTCGAGAAGTACAGACTCTTAGAACTCATCGGTGTCCATTTTTGAGCGAAACGACAGAAACTTCACGGGGCGACGATCATCCCCGGGCACTTGATTTTTCAGTACGTGGACACCGGTCGGCAAGAGGTGACGGATCATGTCCTTGCATTTTGCTCCCGCTTGGACGACCGTTTATTCTAGACCTCACCACGAAAGATTTCATCCCAAACGGGTCCGCTCGCATGTCCCGCGTCATTGCAATCGCTAATCAGAAGGGTGGTGTGGGTAAAACCACGACCGCCATCAACTTGGGTGCCGCTATTGCGGTGGCCGAGGCCCGTACATTGGTTGTCGATCTGGATCCGCAGGGGAATGCCTCGAGCGGACTTGGACTTTCGCGGTCCGGCGATGAACGTACCACCATTTACGACGTCCTCATGAGTGGCGGAGACGCGAAAGCGGCTGTTCGTAAGTCGATCCAATTTCCACTTCTCGATCTCATACCAAGTACGCGGGATCTCGTGGGTGCGGAAATCGAACTCGTTGGGGCCATGAGCCGAGAGACGATTCTTCGTAGAGCCTTGGCCCCGCTCGAGTCCGACTACGACTTCATTCTCCTCGATTGTCCGCCGTCACTCGGGCTTCTGACCCTGAATGCTCTTACGGCCTCCAACGCGCTTTTGATTCCGATCCAATGTGAGTTTTACGCCCTCGAGGGCCTCAGCCAGTTGCTCAACACCATGCGCCTTGTCCAGCGGACACTCAATCCGAACCTGGAAATCGAAGGCGTGTTGCTCACCATGTACGACGGACGCCTCAACCTGGCGAGGCAGGTGGCGGCGGAGGCGAAAGAATATTTTGGAGACCGTGTGTACAAGACGTCCATCCCTCGTAATGTTCGGTTGGCCGAAGCGCCTTCGTTCGGTCAGCCGATTCTCCGCTACGACGTTCTGTCGAACGGAGCCCAGAGCTATCTGGCCCTTGCCAAGGAACTCATGTCTGGGAATGGACCTACGGCGGCATGATGACGTCGCGTGAGTTTTTCAACGGGGCCCATGAGCCCTTCAGTAGGAGCAAATAGGCGAGTGAATCCGGCACCGAAGAAGGCTCGTCTCGGCAAGGGGCTCGGCGCTCTGCTCGGGGAGTATATGGAGGACACGCCTCGCCGCGAGGCGCAGCCCATCGCTGTGAAATCGATCGGGCCGAATCCACAACAACCTCGCAAGATCTTCTCGGACGAAGAACTGACAGAACTCGCCCAGTCCATCAAGGAGAATGGTCTTCTCCAGCCGCTTTTGGTCCGTCCGGCCCCGGCCTCGCCGGGAAGGTACGAATTGGTCGCGGGCGAACGTCGCTTAAGAGCGGTCCAGAAACTCGGTTGGACGGAAGTGGCGGCGGTGACCCGAGACGTAGACGATGATACGCTCCTGGTCCTTGCCCTGGTGGAGAACCTTCAGCGCGAAGCGTTGAACCCCATGGAAGAGGCAGAGGGTTACCAGATTCTCATGGACAACCATGGCCTCAGCCACAAACAAATCGGACGTTCCGTGGGTAAGAGCCGTTCGACTGTGGCGAACATGGTCCGCCTTCTTCAGTTGCCGGCACCCGTGCGGAAGCATGTGGAGAGGGGCTCGCTCACGGGTGGTCACGCTAGAGCGTTGCTCACGATGGGGCATCAGGCCAAGATGGTGGAGTTGGCCCGGAGAGCCATCATCGAAGGTTGGTCCGTGCGCGAGATGGAACGGTACGCCGGGATCGATTCCGGAAAGAAGCCGACAAAGTCCAAGAACAAGAATTCGCATCGTCGGGACCCCCTCCTTCAAGCTCTCGAGGAGGACTTGCGGGCCACGCTGGAGACCAAGGCCAGCGTAAAACTGCGCCGTGGTGGATCCGGCGTGATCGAGATCCCATTCCGTGATCACGAAGACTTCGAACGGGTTTTCCACGCGATCACAGGCCGGGAGGCCTCGGAGGTCGTGTCGTGAAGGGCCCGATCATGCGCATCATTTTTGTGCCTGCCAGCAGCCAGAGTCGAACATATGAGATCTCCTACAGGCGCTTGCGTGCGCTGCGGGGGCTGGGTCTCGGCGTCGGCGTCGCGCTGACCTTTCTGATCGTGACGTGGGCATACATGGCCAATCGCGTAGCGCGTATGGCGGAGCTTGAGGCGGAGGTCGCGTTGATGCGTATCGATCAGGAGCGCATCCCTGGCCTTCTTAGACAACTCAACACCGTCGAACGCCAGTACACCGCCATACGAGGTCTTTTCGCCCCGGACGGTTCCGGGGCGCTGTCCGAATTGTGGCTCCCGCCCCCGGGCTCGCTCAGCAGGTCTTCGGGTGGCGACGAGGGACTCGACGGGCAGCCCGATAGTTGGCCGCTAGCCGAGCGCGGGTTCGTGACCCAGGGTCTCTTCGAGGACGTCGGAGGAGCCCACACGGGCCTGGACATCGCAACACCCACGGGCTCTTATATCCGGGCTGCGGGCGCGGGCCGAGTCTCCGAAGTCGGTGAAGACCCCACCTACGGCAAGTACGTTCGGATCGACCATGACAATGGGTACGAGACGCTGTACGGCCACGCGTCGGAGACAACGGTCGATCTCGGCGAGGAGGTGCGAAAGAACGAGGTGATCGCGCTGAGTGGGTCGACCGGTTTATCGACGGCGCCGCACCTTCATTTCGAGATCCTCCTCGAGGGAGAAACAGTAGATCCTCTCGAGTTGGTCGAACAACCGTAAATCGAAAAGGGACTAAGATCTTATGGCCAAGAATATCTCCCCTCCGACTCCTCCCGAGGCTGTGATCTCGATCATCGGGTCCGGCATGCGCTTGGAGGGCTCCACGGAGACTGACGGCTCGGTGCGCATCGAGGGTGCTGTGCGCGGGAATGTTCGGGCTGGAAAATCTGTAGTCGTGGGCAAGGACGGTGTGGTCGACGGTAGCATCTATACGCAGGATGCGGTGATCGCCGGTCGGGTTTCCGGCGGGATTCATGCCGAGTCTCGCCTCGAACTCCAAGCGACCAGCGTCGTTGATGGCGAAGTTGAAGCTCCGCGGATGCAGGTTGACGAAGGTGCACAGCTCCAGGGGCGGGTGGTGGTCGGAGAGGCCGCCATGAAGGCCGCTTCTCAGGCCTCCCATCCGCAGCTTG
This sequence comes from Longimicrobiales bacterium, assembly GCA_029941275.1. GTDB lineage: Bacteria > Gemmatimonadota > Gemmatimonadetes > Longimicrobiales > Gaopeijiaceae > UBA822. Next base: position 19,158 of record JAPYQK010000019.1, read on the forward strand.
CCGGCGGTGGCGGAAAGTCGGACGGATCCGATGGAGCGAAGTCGGGTGGGTCACAGTCCGGTGGGTCGCAGTCGAGCGGGTCACCGTCGGAGTCCCATGAGTTGGAAGGGGCGGGGAAGCAACGCCGCGAAGGCTGACATCGAGGTCCCCGAAGGGTTGAAGATCGAGGGTCTCCGAACGGGAAGGTCCCCAAACGGTTGGTGTAGTAGTAGCGACCCTCCAACTGGCATGTCGGCGCCCACCCTTGCACAGTACGTGGACAAACCTCTCAAGTATGTCTGGGACAACGAGTTAGGTGCACTGATGTCTTGGCAATGGCATGATTGTAGCTTGTCCAGTCGGCGTTTTTCCACATTTCTCCTAACGACCTCATGAACACAGAATCACTGGTACAGTATCTGGACGAATACCTCTCGATCGAGGGGTTCCCGGATTACCCGGCCGCCCACAACGGCTTACAGGTGGAGGGACCAGAAGACGTGGCGCGTGTGGCGGTTGCCGTGGACGGAAGCGAGGCGGTGATCCGGGAGGCTGTGGCTCGTGGAGTAGATCTCTTGATTGTGCATCACGGGATTTTTTGGGACGGCGGGGCCAGAATGGTGGGGCCGAGGTTCCGAAAGATCCGGGCTCTGATCGAAGGCAGGGTGGCACTCTATTCGGCCCATTTGCCTCTCGATGCACATGCTGAAGTGGGCAACTGTGCGGTGCTGTGCAGGGCGCTTGGATGGAGCCCCGACGAGCGGTTCGGGGGCCACCAAGGCGCAAGCATCGGGTGGCGATGTGAGGTCGATTTCGAGCGGGGGGCGTTGGTGGACCACGTCAGTGAAGTGGTAGGGGGTCCTGTGCGGCTCATCCCTGGCGGACCGGACCACGTCTATCGGGTGGGTCTGGTCACTGGCGGAGCAGCGAGCCTGATCCCAGAGGCGTCGCGAGAGGGGTTGGACGCCCTGATTACCGGAGAGGGGGCACACCACACGTACCACGACGCCATGGAGCATGGAGTAAACGCTCTGTATGCGGGACACTACGCCACGGAGACGTGGGGCGTTCGGGCGCTGGGGGCCCATCTCGAGGAGCGGTTTGCTCTGTCGCAGGAATTCATCGACAAACCCACCGGTCTTTGACCTGGCAGACCCCGCGGGGCCGTTGGACAACCGACGCTTAGCCGAATAGTCGCCCCATTTCGTACCCACTACCGGCCCGCCGGCGCGAGAGGCATCCCCTTCGCAAACTCCCGGCCCGAGACTTGCTCTACCAACCGCTATCGGCACCCCGCAAGCTTGTCCCGGGTACCGCTCATAGGTACGATCCCATGTCACTTTTTGTTTAACACGAGTTGGAGTCAACTGTATGCTGCGTAGGATCTTGACGGGTCCCTGCCTCGCCCTGGCCGCCTTTGGTTGGGTGGCGGCCCAGGAGGTTCCCACGCCCGAGTCGCACTTCGGGTATGAGATCGGTTCGGAGCAGCGACTGGCCAACTGGACGGAGTTGACGTCGTATTACGAGCGACTTGCCCAGACGAGTGAGCGGGTGAAGGTCGATACGCTCGGACTCACCACGATGGGCCAGCCTTTCGTGATGGTTACAGTGACGAGCGAGGAAAACCAAGCGCGTCTGGCTGAGCTACAAGACATCCAGATGCGGCTCGCGGATCCTCGCCGGGTGGCGGACGATGATGAGCTTCAACAACTCATCGCAGCGGGACGCACCGTGGTGCTCATTACGCACGGGATCCATTCGACGGAGGTTGGGGGTTCGCAGGCCGCCGCCCGACTGCTGTATCGGCTGGCGTCCTCGGATGAGGAGCAGGTCAGCGAAATTTTGGACAACGTCATTCTGCTGGACATCCCTTCTCTCAATCCGGACGGGACGGAGTGGGTGTCGAATTGGTACAACGATTGGGTCGGCACGGAGTATGAGGCTTCACCTCTTCCGTGGCTCTACCACTACTATGTCGGCCACGACAACAACAGGGATTGGTACGCCTTCACACAAAAGGAAACACAGTACACGGTCCTTGGGGCACACAACGCTTGGCATCCTCAGATCGTTCACGACATCCATCAGATGGGTGGCGGGGGCGCCCGCATCTTCTTTCCGCCCTATATGGACCCGATCGAACACAACGTCGATCCGGCGCTCGTCTCTGCCGTGGGTATGCTCGGCACGTCGATGGCCGCCGAGCTCGCAGCTCAGGGAAAGACGGGCGTGGTGACGGGCGCCATCTACGATGGCTTCAGCCCGGCCCGAGCGTACCAGCACTACCACGCCGGTGCCCGAATTCTGTCGGAAACGGCCTCAGCGGACCTCGCGTCCTCCGTTCGGGTTTCTCCCGCCAGCCTCAGCGGTGGCCGGGGATACGATGCGGCGATCGCTTCCGCCAACTACCCGAACCCCTGGAGGGGCGGCGCGTGGGGCCTTCCGGACATCGTCGACTATATGGACGCCGGAGCGATGGCGCTTCTCGGCAATGCCGCCAAGAATCGACAGTATTGGCTCGAGAACTTTTACCGGATCAACGAGCGTGCCGTGAACGGGTGGGACGCCTGGCCGACGGCTTGGATCATTCCGGCCGACCAGGACAATGAGACGGGGCTGGCCTATGTGCTGCGAACGTTGCGAATGGGGGACGTCGAGGTGTATCGCGCCGCCGAGGCTTTCTTGGCCGACGGAGAGTCGATGCCGGCCGGTACGTATGTGATTCCAATGACTCAGCCGTATGCTGCCTTCGCACAGACGCTTCTCGAGGTGCAACGGTATCCGGATCTGCGTGAGTACCCCGGCGGTCCACCGCGTCGCCCATACGATGTGACGGCCCACACGTTGCCGCTGCTCATGAACGTTGCGGCTGTTGACGTTGAGGACGTGAGCCCGGCGGTGGCGGGCATCATCGAATCCACCCCGATCGAGATGCCCGACTTCGTGTTCCAACTTCCCGAGGCTCTAGCGACCGCTTCGGTGGATGTGTTGCGTGACGCAGCGTCGCAAGACGATGAGGCGGAAACGACAACGCCGCGGATCGCTATGTACAAATCGTGGCGCGAGCCGATGGAGGCCGGCTGGACTCGCTGGCTCTTCGACCAGTACGAGCTCCCGTACGACACGCTCAAGGATGCGCGAATTCAAGAAGGGGATCTCCGCAGGGATTACGATGTGATCCTGTTCCAGGCGCAGAGCCCCTCGTCCATTCGTGCTGGGTTCAGGAGAGGTAGTGTACCCGAGGCGTTCGTGGGGGGAGTGGGGGCTCGAGGTGAACGCGCGCTAGACCGCTTTGTCCGCGAGGGTGGGCGCATCGTGGCGATCGAGGAAGCCACCGATTATGTGGCGGACCTCTTCGACCTGGGAGTCTCGAGCGCCGTGGAACGGCTGTCGTCAACGGAGTTCTACATTCCCGGCTCGATTCTCGAGCTTCGCCCGGAGCCGGGGCACCCCCTGAACGAGGGGCTCTCCGAGTCGATCGGGGCCTGGTACTGGGGGGATAGTCGGGCCTTCGATGTGTCTGACCCGGCCATTCGGGTCACAGCCCGCTTCAGTGAAGGGAACCCGCTGCGATCCGGATGGTTGCTGGGCCCGGAGCATGTGGCCGGGAAGGCCGCCGTCGTCGAGGCGTCGGTCGGTGAAGGTTCGGTCGTGTTATTCGGGTTTCAGCCGAACTACAGGGCGCAGACCGTTGCCACGTGGCCG
>JAPYQK010000020.1:0-9396 GCA_029941275.1 Longimicrobiales bacterium
TCTGGATCCAAAAATGCTACCGAGGCATGAATTCACTGATTCCTCGGACCGACCCCAAGGAGGACCTCTGAACTCCGGATCTCCCCTGCCACGGCTTGAACTTCGTCCAGGACACGCAGCAGGTTCCCGCTCCAGATCATACTGATTTGCTGTTCGGTGTAGCCGCGCCGGACCAGTTCGAGCGTCACGTTGAACGTCTCCGAGGCGTCGTTCCACCCGCTGATGCCGCCCCCGCCATCGAAATCAGAACTGATACCTACATGCTCGAGGCCGATCAGATCGACGAGGTAGTCGATGTGGTCCACGAGGTCCGCCACGCCGACCGGAGGCGTCACGGGGTCGACCTCCGCGGCGATCCGGGCGGCCGCTGCCTCTTGGACGCGGGCGAGACCACTTCTGTATACTTCGCGCTCCTGCTCGCTCATTGCTTGGAGGGCACCGCCCCCGCCCCCACGTCCTCTCCCACCGAGAATCTCGAACTCCATCCCTTCCGCTACCGAGGCTGTGACGGCCCGGGAGGCCTCACCGTAGGCATTGTTCTTCTCGGTGTTCAAATAGCTTCGGAAAGCCACTGTCTGAACGACGCCGCCGTTCTCCTTCAGCGCCAGGAGTTGTTCCTCGTCGAGGTTGCGGCTCACGTCGTTCAACGCACGCGCTGAAGAGTGTGAGGCGATGATGGGCGCTTGCGACAGCTCGAGCATCTGCATGATCGCCTCCTTCGAGGGGTGCGAGATGTCGATTATGATCCCCCATCGGTTCATTTCGGCGATCGCCTGTCTGCCGAGGTCACTCAGTCCGTTGTGAAGCCAGACACCGTCTCGTTCCCCCGTGTTCGAGTCCGAGAACTGACTATGCCCGTTGTGTGCGAGCGACATGTAACGTCCACCCCGCTCGGCGAAATTACGGATGTTGCCGAGATCCAGCCCGACCTGATAAGCGTTCTCGATCCCGATCATCGCGACCTTCTTCCCCGTCGCGGAGATGCGCCGCACGTCGTCGGACGTGAGCGCGAGCCCGATCCGGTCGGGCGCGATCTCTTCGGTCAGTCGGTGAATCGCATCGAACTTCGCGATGGCTTGGGCGTGGGCGTTGGCGTATCCCTCTTCCGTGAGGGGGCCCTGACCCACATAGACGATCATCCATGAAACGTCCAACCCACCCGCCTCCATGTTGGGGAGGTTGACCTGGGTGCCGAGGTCCGTCGTGTAGTTACGCTCGGCGGTGAAGTTGGCGGCGTTGATGTCGTTGTGAGTGTCGAGGGTGATCACCCGGTCGTGGATGCCTCGGGCACGCTCGATGAGGTCGGCATCGGTCTCGTTCGCCGGGCTGCCCATGCAAGCGGCGGTGGCCCAGAGGGGCAGGACGAGCGTGAGCCACGCACAAGACCTCCGAGATGGCTGCCTGGTGTCACGCATGGATGTACTCCTCCTGTCCGGTGAAAAGTGCCCGCATGGATCTACTACTCCTGTCCAGTGGAAAGTGCCCGCATCGGAAACGTGCCGGGGGTCCGTCGGACACCTGCTGGTCTGGTCCGGATCTGCACAAGGGCCGGTGACGCCCATCATCGTTCTTCGTTCCGCGTGAATTTCCCGACCTAATGCGGGCGGGATTGAGATGCTCGCCCCATTAGCTCTTCCAGGAACTCTTGCTACCTACGTGGACCTGACCTAGGGTGGGCCGAAGGCGTCGAGACGAGGTGGGGGAGTCCCCATCCCTCGCTCGATCGTGCTGCCGCCGGGAGGTGTCTTTGCCCCAGGATCCGATGTCCGAGGTTCCCATCGTCGACGTCGCGCCCCTCGTGGCCGACGTTGGCGACCAAAAGGCGGTGGCAGGCGCTATACGACGGGCCTGCACCGAGAACGGCTTCTTCTATGTGATCGGCCACGGGGTCAGCGAGGGGCTGAACCGACGACTCGGAGAGCTCAGCCAGGCCTTCTTCGAGCAGGATGTCGCGAAGAAGCTCGAAATTCGGATGGCTCTCGGCGGCCGGGCCTGGCGAGGTTATTTCCCGTTGGGGGGTGAGCTCACCTCGGGAAAACCCGACGAAAAGGAAGGACTCTACTTCGGGTCGCAGCTGAGTGAGAAAGACCCCCGCGTGCGTGCCGGCCTTCCCCTACACGGACCGAATCTTTTTCCGGCGGACATCCCGGGCTTCACCGACACGATTCTCGAGTACATGGCGGCCCTGACCGACCTGGGTCATGCGCTCATGAAAGGGGTTTCCCTGAGTCTGGGTCTGGAGCCGGGCTATTTTCGGGAGCGGTACATGGCGGATCCCCTCACACTGTTCCGCATCTTTCACTATCCGCCTGTCGGGATGAAGCCTAGTGGGGAGGCCCGATGGGGAGTCGGGGAACACACTGATTATGGGGTGCTCACCATTCTGAAACAGGACGACGTAGGCGGGCTCCAGGTCAAAGCAGGATCTCGGTGGATCGATGTCCCTCCCGTGCTGAATTCCTTCGTGTGTAACATCGGAGACATGCTGGACCGTCTGACCCGGGGGCTCTACCGGTCCACGCCGCACCGGGTGCAGAACGTATCGGGACGAAGCCGCTTCTCGTTTCCGTTCTTCTTCGATCCGGGCTTCGACGCGCGTATCGAGGCGATCGACTTGAGTCGCGTGCCTCCCGCGGTTGATGACAGGGAAGAGCGCTGGGATCATGCCAGCGTCCATGAATTCGAGGGCACTTATGGGGACCACATCCTCGGTAAGGTTTCGAAGGTGTTCCCCGAGCTGCGGGGGAGCGTGATGTAGGGATGGGCCCCGTGTTCTCCACGGGGCCCATCGGTTCACACTGTCAGTCACCCGGCCTCCCAGGGGAGGTGGCCCCTTTTAGGGGCGGGCCAGGTCACGCCTAGCCGTCCAGCGTTACGGCATATCACTCGCCCGCTCCACGAACTCGACGCGCGCCCCGTGCGGCCCGTCGATATAAAAGAACGCGATCTGACCGTTGGGCAGCGTCATGTCGTTCCGCCCGGTAGTGAGATCGAGACCGTCGGCCTCGAACTCCTCCATCTTGGCGTTGAGCTCGATGGCACGCCAACCGATATGCTCGATCGCGGCGCCACGGCTCGGGAACGACTCACCCTGGGTAACCAGCAGCCACACGTTGCCCGGATAGAGGATTCCCTCCAAAGGGAATCCCTTCAAATTTCTGCGGACGCCGCCAAAATTGTCGTGGTAGAAGTCGAGAGCCGCTGTGGGATCGGTGTCTCGAAGATGGACGTGGTGGAATCCGAGATGTTGCCCGTCTTCGATCAGTTCGAGTCGCACACCCCAAGGGTCGATGATGAAGCTGAGAGGGAACAGACCGGGTATGTCACGACGGGGTGCTTGGATCGTCGCACCAGCACCCTCGACCTCGGCGAGCTTCGCGGTGAGGTCCATGAACGAGAATCCGAGGTGGTCGATGACGCCTCCCTCACTCGGCGGGCTGTTTTCCCCCCGGAGCCACATGATTCTGGTCGTGCCGAAGAGCAACCGATCCGTGCGACCGTCGACGAACTCCCCGCCGATGTGGTCGTGATACCACTGGGCGGCAACCTGTGGGTTCGGGACTCTCATGTGTACGTGGTCGTACATGAGAGTTTCAGGGAACTGGGCTTGGGCGATCGAAGCCGATACAGCGAGCAGGGCGATGGCTCGCAGGACTGGAGAGATGAAACGCATGACGACCTCCTGAATGTTGTTATGACGGGCAAACCTGGGAGCCAACCGCGGTTCGCGCAACGATCCACGGAGACGGAGCGGCGGAGTTCTAGCTCGGTTCGGGATCTTGGCCGGATGTTGTCGGACAGCTCCAACCTCCAGGCATGGGGACGCGCACCCAATGCCTCCCTCTCTAGGCACGGTGAAAGCCCCCAGTGCTTCCCCCAGCATCGTTTTAACCGTCAGGGTCGCCCTCGACCACGATCCCGCCCGCCAGGAGGACCGCGATCTGCTCGTCTCCATAGCCCAATTCCCCAAGGATCTCTCGTGTATGTTCCCCGGCTTCAGGGGGGGTGCGGGTCGTTTTCGGGCGATCCCCGTCCCAGCGGATGGGCAGAGCGATGTCGCGGTAGCCTGGGATTTCGGGGTGGTTCACGAACGGAAGCATACCGGAGGCCTCCACTTGTTCATCAGTGATGACATCGGCCATGTCGTGAATCGGTGAGCAAGGGACGGCGTGATCCCTCATGAGCTCCCACAAGTCAGCGGTCGTGTGTTGGTGCGTCGCCTCCGCGAGGATGTTGAAGAGTTCATCCCGGTGCTCGACCCTGACGGGGTTGGACACAAAGCGGGGATCCGTTGCCAGGTCCGCTAAGCCGAGTGCCTCGCAGAGACGCCCGAATGTGGCATCATTGCCCGCCGCGATCACCAACGTTCCGTCCGAGGTCGTAAAAGCCCTGTAAGGAGAGATCATGGGGAAGCCGGACCCCATGGGCCCCGGGACCTCACCCGTGGCGATATAACTCGTGAGATGGTAGGACACCCAGCCGAGCGCCGTGTCGAGCAGGGCCGTGACCACGTGCGAACCCTCTCCAGTCGCATATCGCTTGTGTAGTGCTGACAACACACCGATTGCCCCCCACATGCCGGTGCCGAAGTCCACGACGGAGGCTCCGACCCGCGCCGGAGCTTCGGAGCGGTGCCCGGTGATCGACATGAGGCCGCTGTACGCTTGCATGAGCGGGTCGTATCCGGGTTGGTCCTTGAGCGGCCCGGCGGGGCCGTACGCGGTAACCGATACGTAGATCACATTGGGGCGGCGTTCACGAACGGACTCGTAGTCGAAACCCAGCCGCTCGATCACACCGGCTCGGGCCGATTGCACGAAAACGTCCGCATCTTCGATCAGCTTCCAGAGAACCTCTTTCCCTTCTTCCGACTTGAGATCGATTTGGATGCTACGCTTGCCGCGGTTCACGGAGAGGAAAAGCGGGCCCCTTTCGTTCCAAAGCGGAGGTCCCCAGTCGCGCGAAGAATCCCCTCGCGGCGGCTCGACTTTGGTGACCTCGGCCCCGAGGTCGGCCAATATCTGGGTGCAATAAGGGCCCGCCAGATTTTGGCTCACATCCACGACTCGTAGGCCCTTTAGGTGATCCATCAGGTCGCGGCCATCGGTTTGGTGGAAGACTTGGTGGAGGGTTTCGACTTGGTTGAGGCTTTTCGCGATCCCATCTTCTTGCGGCTTTTCCGCCTGGAGGGCCGGATGCCGCCCTCGGCCAGCCACTTCTTCGGTGTCGCGGTACGTCTTAGCTCCTTGGGCCGAAGCTCGAACCAGCGGGCTACCAGCAAGATCTCAGCGGCCTCGTGGGGCGCCAACGATGCCGGGCCTTCTTCGGCGGCCTTGTAAACGGAGTTGACCGCCTCATCGATCTCCCGACGCTCGTTCTTGGTGGTCGGGTAGGGGAACTCCTGTCGTATACGTCCCCGCCGAATGAGGTAGAGCCGTCTATCACCAGCGAATCCGGGCGCACGGTACAAGAACGTGAGGCTCTCAATGCGGCCTCGGAACGCCCCGAGGTGTTCCTGGAAGGAGCGGAGGCGTTCCATACGATCGCGGAGTCGAGCCGCGTACTCGAAGTCGAGGCGGTCCACCGCGGCGCGTATGCCGTCTTCGATGGCTGAGAGCGGCTCCTTGGTGCGACCCGCGAGGAAGCGTCGAGCGACCTGCACCCGTAGCTGGTAGGCATCGCCGCTCACCCCCCCGCAACAAGGTGCAGCGCAGGTACCAAGCTCGGCCCGCATACAGAGCGGGGTCCGCCCGTCACTGAAGATCTTGAGCTGATCGTCGAAGAATATGGGTGTGGGTCCGGGGCAATCCCTCAGCCCCACGGCATGGGCAAGTTCTCGGACCGTACGGCTCACTTTTCCGACGGCCGGAAAAGGTCCGAAGTACAGCGAGCCGTCGAGAATCGCGCGTGTCACAGGCAGAATCCTGGGTGCACGTTCCATTGTGAGCTTCACGAACGCGTACATCCGTTTGCGCTTGTGTTGCACGTTGAATCGCGGTTGCCAACGCTGAATCAATCTCATTTCGTGCACCAACGTCGAAAACTCGTTCGGGATGTATTCCCAGCTGATGCGACCTGTTTTCCTGATCAGCCTGGATGCTTTGTCCTCCGGTGGGGCCCTGAAGTAGGAGAGGAGTCGCGTGCGCACGCGGATCGACTTGCCGACATACAGGGGAGTACCGTCCGCATCGAGCATTTGATAGACGCCCGGTCGATTTTCGGCGTGGCTCCGCACATGCTCTCGGAGGGCGGAGGTGGGCACGGGTGTCACGGGCTTTGAGCAGGTATCACGGGGTTTTCGGACTTTCGCCTTTCGTTCGGTAAGTATAGAGCGTGCTGGCTCAAAGAGCCATTGCCCTGGGCACGAGGCTCCCGCTAACCTCTGCGCATGCCCTCCTATAGTGAAGAGCGGATCATCCGCGACCCTCTCTGGAACACCATTCGCCTCGACCCCACAGCGGTTCGGATCATCGATACAGCTGCGTTCCAGCGGCAGCGTTACATCAAGCAACTCGGATTCGCCCACCTGGTCTATCCTGGGGCGACGCATACCCGATTCGACCACGCGCTCGGGGTGTATCATTTGGCTGTGACGGCTCTTCGCCGCCTCAGAGAGTGCGGTGGAGTCCCTGAAGAACTGTGGCAAGACGCGGTGTTGGTCCCTTACGCCGCCCTCCTCCACGACATCGGGCACTACGCGTTCTCGCACAGTCTCGAGGAACTCGGCTCCGACATGCTTCCCGGCGACCACGAAGCCGTGAGCGCCCGCTTCTTCACTTCCCCGGAACTTCAGGAAGCGATCTCGACACTGGGAGAAGACGCAGGGCTGAAAATCCACGCCCTTATCCAAGGCCGCAGCCAGAACCCGTTCGGTGGGTTGGTTTCCGGGAGCCTCGACCTGGACAAAATGGAGTACCTTCGCCGCGATGCGCGGTTCTGCGGGGTCCCGTACGGAGAGGTGGACGTCGATCGGCTGTTGCAGGGACTGGTCATCCTCGCGGATCCTGACACCGGCCTATACGAGGTGGGTGTTTACGAAAAGACGGTGAGCACCCTCGAATCACTGCTCTTCGCGAAGTACCAGATGTTCCGGAACGTGTACTGGCATCATGGGGTTCGGGCTGCGGCCGCCCTATACAAGAGGATCATCAACGAAGCCGTCAGCGCGAAAATTCTGGATGCCGAAGAGCTCGTGGGCCCTACCGATGAAGAGTTGTTGTACGAGACGGCGCGGCGAGCCCAAGAATCAGACACGCTAGTCGGAGAGCGCTTGGCCACGAGATGGCTCCCCGCGCTCAGGGCTCGGCGGCTTCCGAAGCGTGCGCTGGAAGTAACTGCGGCGGAGTTGGGGGATCGAGTCGTGGAGGATTGGGCGATCTCGGAGACATCGCTGAAGCGGGGTGTCGAGGACAGTCTGGCCGACGAAATCGGTCTCGAGCCGGGCGAGGTATTCATCGACTTCCCGGCGAAACGAACCATGTTCCAGCTCGACTTTCTGGTGGAACGAAGCTCCGGGCAGGTAGAGCGCCTGGGCTCCGGCGGACTCGTTGGACTCATCGACCTCCCCCGGCTGGCCGAAGAACTCTACACTACGACGAGAGTGCTGAGGGTCTTTACGTTCGAGCGCCGCTCGCTCGATCGGGACAGGGTGTTGGAGCTGATTACTCGACCGGCAGATTGAGGTGCCTACGGGGTATGTTACTCCCCCGGGTATATCACCCCCCGCAATAGCGCCGATCACGTGAAACGTGTCGGTCCCGGTGTTCACGGAGTCGGGGAGGAGCGCGTCAGGTGGGTCGTGCGAGATGTCTTTTCCGCAAGCGAAGAAGCGTATGAACGCGCGTCGCCGGTCCGTCCCGTGGTCGCGAATGGTGCCCCGTAGCATCGGGTAGCGAGACTCCAACTCATCCAGCACCGTGTTGACGGTGGGTGGGGCCGCAACCTCGAGCTGCAATTCGCCCTCGACACTGGCTAGTGTCCGCAAATGAGCTGAAAGCGAGACCCTGACCGTAGTCGTGGCATCAGGTTCCGTCACGAATGGGTCTGCCACAGATGAGTCATCTCGAAGAGAGTGGTCCACAGAAGAAGAGTCGTCCACAGAAGAGTGGTCGGGACGGTCGATCACGGGATCGTCTGGACCTCCACCGAACACACTCTGGGCAGATACTCCGCAATCGCCTGCCAGGTGTCGCCACTGTCGGCGGAAGCGTAGACCTGCCCGCCGGTAGTCCCGAAGTAGACGCCACAGGAGTCCAGGGAGTCCACCGCCATCGCATCACGCAGGATGTCCACGTAGCAGTCTCGCTGTGGAAGCCCCGCGGTGAGCGCCTCCCACTCATTACCCCCCGACCGACTCCGATACACGCGCAACTTCCCCTCCGGCGGGTAGTGCTCCGAGTCGCTCAGGATCGGAACGACGTAGATCGTGTCGGGCTCATGTGTGTGAACTACGATCGGAAAGCCGAAGTCTGATGGTAAGTTTCCGCTCACCTCTGTCCACGATTCACCTGCATCGTCGCTCCGGCAGACGTCCCAGTGCTTCTGCATGAACACCGTGTCGGGGCGGGTCGGGTGCATGGCCAGGTTGTGGACACAATGGCCGACCGGTGCTTCGGGCTCAGGGAGCGTATTCGAGCTCAACCCCGTGGTCGCCACGTGCCACGATTGGTCGCCGTCGTCGCTTCGGAACGCGCCTGCCGCGGATATGGCCACATACATCCGCTGCGTATTGTTCGGGTCGATCAGGATGGTGTGGAGACACATGCCGCCTGCTCCGGGGGCCCAGTCCTGCCCTGTCGAGTGCGTCCTCAGCCCGTCGAGCTCGGTCCAGGTCTGACCCCCATCAGTGGACCGGAAGAGCGCGGCATCCTCTACGCCGGCAAAAACGGTGTCCGCATCGGTGGGCGAGGGCTCCAAGTGCCACACCCGTTTGAATTCCCACGGGTGCGGGGTCCCATCGTACCACTGGTGGGTGCCGGTGACGCCCCCGTAGGAAAACTCGTTCCCCACCGCTTCCCACGACTTTCCTCCGTCATCGGACCGCTGCAGAACCCGGCCGTGCCAATCTGTCCATTGAGCGGCATAGAGTCGGTCCGGGTCGACCCCTGAACATGCATGACCTCCCATCCCCCGAAGTGCGGGCCCTCGATCGTCCAGTCTCGTCGGGACTCGCCAGAGGTTATGACGAACGCTCCCTTTTTCGTGCCCACCAGAACGCGGACCGTGGCCATCTCCAACCTCACTTGGTAAGTTTCTTCGAAAAGGCGTTCGAGAGTGACTTAGGGGCTCTCAAGGGGCCGGGACACCAGTGTGGAACGCCGCGAAACGATTCCTGATCCAGGCCCCTTTTCGTTGCTACTCGAAGGCGTGCGGCTTACTGTGCGCGGACCATCTGGT